>JAGHUB010000413.1 GCA_018065025.1 Candidatus Equihabitans merdae | reverse complement strand
TCTGTCGCTTCCATTTCCTTCCTGAAACGGGGTATCGAGCGCACCATGAGAGAAGTGCCCAGAGAGAAGATCGTAGCAGCTCTGCCTTTCTACACCAGAATCTGGAAGATCTATACAGAAGGTCGTCCCGACAGTGAGACACTGGGCATGTCAGCCACATCAGAATTCGTTTCATCCCACAACATGGAAGTTTACTGGGATGATGAGACCTGCCAGAATATCGCCGAGTCAGATGCCGGTGATTATTATCTGAAGATCTGGATTGAAGACGCTGCTTCCCTGAAAGAGAAGATGGCTGTCGTTAAGGAAAATGATATCGCAGGCACAGCTGCCTGGCGTCTTGGCTTAGAGACTCCCGATGTCTGGGAAATCCTGGCCTGGTAATGTTTTGAAAATGTAACGGAGGTAAAGCGGATGGGTGACTACAATATGTTCACTAACGTCTGGCTGAAAAAAGGCTTTGATCGAGATGAAGTGCTGACTTATATCAGTGAGCAGAAAGAATCCCATGCTGCCGCTATCAAGAGCCTGGAAGCACAGATCGAGAAGATGCAGAAGGTACAGTCACATCTGCAGTCTTCATACGAACAGGCTGTTAAAGAGCGGGACGCTCTTCAGTCTGAGATCGATAACCGTTATCGTAAATACGAAGAAAATTATGAGAAGATCGGTGCTTTGGTCTATGAGTCACGACTTAAAGGTGACAAGATCATGGAAGATGCCAAGCGCCAGTCTGAAAGTGTCATGGAAAGCGCCCGTGATCAGGCAGATCAGATGGTCAGCGATGCCAGAGAACGTTCTGACTTCATGGAAACAGAAGCCAAGAGACGTATCACGGAAGCTTTGATGGATAATCGTGCTGAATTCCTGCGCATTCGCGAGATTCTGGATGATGCTGTGGAACAGGTCAATGCTGTTCACCGCAAGTTTACTCTGAACTATCCGGAAGCCCAGCAGATCATGGACAGAACCACACAGTATGCTGCTTCCCAGCGATTGACTGATGGCCGTACAAGTACTGTCATCGGCCGTACCGATATGATGGTTCCGGTCCACATCGCAGAAGATGATGATACAGAGGCACGTGTATCCGTACCCAAAGAAGACGTTGTGACACCGGAGGTCACTCTTACCGATGCCGCAGATCTTCACATTGAAGAACCTGTTGTAGAAGTCGATGAGGCTTCCCCTGATCTGGATTCACCGGCCGCAGCTCATTCAAGCCGTGATTTCCTCAACGAGATCATGAGAGGCCATAATTGATAATAAAAGAAGCATGATAACTAAGATGATAAAAGTAGATCCGGTCCATCCGGATCTTGAAGAATTAAGAGAAGCAGGAGCTATCCTGGATAATGGCGGTCTGGTAGCATTTCCTACAGAGACGGTCTATGGCCTGGGTGGCGATGCCCTGAATCCCGTATCCTCCGGCAAGATCTATGCCGCCAAAGGACGACCTTCGGACAATCCCCTGATCGTTCATGTGCTGGATATGGAACATCTGGAAGCTATCGTGGAAGAGGTGCCTGAGAAAGCCAGGATCCTGGCTAAAGCCTATTGCCCCGGTCCCCTGACCATGATCTTTCGAATAAATGATAGAGTCCCCTACGAGACTACCGGCGGCTTAGATAGTGTCGCGGTCCGCATCCCGGATCATCCGGTAGCCAGAGCCTTGATCGCATCCTGCGGTGGCTATATAGC
>JAGHUB010000175.1 GCA_018065025.1 Candidatus Equihabitans merdae | reverse complement strand
ATCTGGATGAACTGGTTAAGGAATACAGCAATCCTGATGAAGACCAGGTAGTAGGTTCTGATTATTGGCACGGGGAGACACCGGCAGAGATGGCCCAGCTTTTCGAAGCTCACGCCATGCTGATCGAGGATGTGGGTTTCAATGCCACCATTGACCAGATAATGGAAGAGCGGGGCTGCAATGTTGAATACGCTGTATCAAAAGCAGCGGATAAATATATTCAGAAACTCCTGGCTATGGAGGATGATTATTTTAAGGAAAGGGCTTCAGATATCAAGGATGTCCGGGACCGTCTTCTGTATAAATTATTGAATCGTCTTCCCGGCGATATTGCCACAGATGAACCGGTTATCCTGGTGGCGGATGAATTGATGCCTTCAGAGGCCATTCATCTCAATCAGGACAAGGTTCTTGGTATTGTCACAAAGGGCGGCTCAGAGAATAGCCACACGGCTATGCTGATCCGAAACATGGGCATTCCATATATCTGCGGCATCGGGGAAGATCTAGGCGATGAATACCAGGGCAAGCAGATCTATATCAATGCCGATACCGGCGAGATTATCGCAGACCCTGATGAGATGACCTTGATCAAGCTGGTCCGTCGTTATGACAGCCATCAGAGACAGCGCAATCGTCTGCGAAATCTTCGTGGTAAAGCTGATGTGACATTGGATGGACACCATGTCAAAGTTTATTGTAATATCAACTCACCGGAAGACGTGGATGCAGTTCGTGACAATGACGGACGAGGCATTGGTCTCTTCCGTTCAGAGGGTCTCTTCTTTGCCTACGATCATCTGCCGAATGAAGAGGAGCAGTTCGAGGCCTATCGCAAAGTAGCCATCGAGATGGAAGGAGCTCCGGTTATCGTTCGTACTCTGGATGCCGGTTCTGACAAGAAGGCCCAGTATCTTAAGATGGAAAATGAACGCAACCCCGCTCTTGGTATGAGAGGTGTGCGTTATAGCTTAAATAATATTGATATATTCAAGACACAGCTTCGTGCCATCTACCGGGCATCTGCCTACGGGGAAATGTCTGTTATGTTTCCATTGGTTACATCGGTATGGGAAGTGGAAGAGTGCCTGAAGGTGTGTCAGGAAGTTCAGAAAGAACTGGAGGCAGAGGACCAGCCCTTTGATCCGGATGTCCAGAAAGGCATCATGATCGAGACTCCTGCTGCCATCATGATCGCTGATGAGCTGGCTCAGAAGATAGATTTCTTCTCAGTAGGTATCAATGATCTGACCCAGTATATTCTGGCTTGTGACCGGATGAATA
>JAGHUB010000346.1 GCA_018065025.1 Candidatus Equihabitans merdae | reverse complement strand
TTGAACAAACCTTCTGCAGCTTCATCAGATACAGCTGCCGGACCACCTACAACGATACCGGAATGATAATAATTATCATTGCAGTATTTCAAAAGAGCCGGATAATGGGCATCATCGATGAGGGCTACCGGACCGCCAAAGACCTGAGCCAGAGGACCTGCTGCCAGAGCATCCGGGAAGGAATCTCCACGTGCAACAGCCAGGAATGAAAAACCGTTATCCATATACTTCATCAGCTCAAGAGCTGTTTCATATCTGTCAGCGCCACCGATACGAACACATTCATTACAATATCCCTTGATTTGTTTTTCTACTTCAGCCTTAACAGCAGCATTAAGACCAAGAATGATAACATTGTTGATTTCCTTGCTATCTAACCAGGATTTCTGTTCCTTGGTCAGGGCGTCACCTACCAACATGATGGGGTAGCCATAAGCTGATGCACAGACAGCATCCGGGAAATTCTGACCTGAGCAGACCATCAAGGTATCAATGTAATCATAGGATGACAAAACAGCATCCAATGCCTCCAGATTGGTGGCATAGCGATCTGATCCGGCAAAACGTCCGATGTAACTCTCAGTGAACTCTGCTTTAAGACGATTCTCAATAGAGGCAGGAATAGCGCTTGTACCACCCATGATAGCTATACCGGCATAAGGAACATCGTTGTATACAGCCTTCAGATAGCTGATTGTTTCATCGGGGTTATCCGGGTCAATCAGTAAAACCGGGCAAGCCTCGCCATATGAAGTGGTCTCTGCCACCAGATTGGCAGCTGACAAAGCATCCGGGAAATTTTTGCCTGATGCAAGTACGATTGTTTCAAATTGTTCGACATTGGCATATTCTCTGATTTTCTCAGCTACATTGATGCTGGTTAAATAGCGATCAGGGCCTGCAGCGCGAACATAGGGTGTTGAGTTAGTGGCTCTATGGTAGCAATCCTGACAGATCCAGTAAATGTCGCCGTATCCACCCATTGCCTGATAATTATTGTGGTGGTAAAGTGCGATTTCGTTAGCTACCGGCTTCCAATATTTTTCATTACCATCACTAACGGCAACCTGATACTGACCATTTTCATAATACAGATAGAGATGCCAATCTGTGATACCCCATCCTGTTTCATTACCAACACCGGTCATCGGCATTAAGGGATCAATTTCAGTACCTGTCAGATTACCATAACAGAAATCATCGATGTTAATGTCTGTCATCTGATCAATGATATATTGCATGGGAATATATCGTTTCTCCACATTAACATAGCTGCCCGAAGCAGTGCGCTTCCGCAAAGTTGTGGGATTCATCCACTGGTAAACATAGGACATCTCGTCACTAGGTACCACAACTTTAGTTCCGTCATCCCAACGGAATGTCAGAGCCGGTAAGGTTTGGATCTCATTCAATTCCTCTTCCTGAGCTGCCGGTTCCGGTGTGTCAGCAATTTCATCAGCTGAAACAACAGCTGTGCTGCCGCAAACCATGGCTGCAGCCAGAAGAACTGAAAGCCATTTCTTCATCTTGGTCATAATACATGCCCCCCTCTTTATGTTTTCTTTATTACGCAACTCAGCGAGACCCCTTGAAAAACAAATCCAAGGTATCTCGCCGAGCAAAAGTAACTTAATCAGCCTTTTTCTTTTCTTTCTTCTTCTTGGAATCCTCAAAGGCTTCCATAACAATATAGTAAGAATTGACAAAGTGTGATCTGACTTCTTCCTGAAGTGCTTCAATATTGTCTTCCTTCAGGTACTGCAGGATCTTGTCATGAGATGCCGGGAAATAACTCATATCCTCTTTTGAGTTAATGGTGATGTATGTCCACTGCTGAGCGCAGGCTACATCCCACATTTTTTCCAGGACCGGATTGTCCACTGACTGAACCAGTAATTCATGGAAACGAACGTCGTCCTTAATCAGGTCTTCCCGTTCATTATTCTCTGCATCTTCATACATCTTCTTAAGCATCATCTCCATCTCGTCGACGGTATGCTTATTCTCGGCAGCGCTGAAACGACTGGCTACATAACACTCCAGCATGGTACGCATCTCATATGCCTGACGGATACGGCGTGCATCAAACTGCTGAACTGTGCAGCCTACATAAGGCTCTTTCTTAACAAGACACATGCTCTCCAGCATCTGAAGAGCCTCACGAACAGAGGCCTGTGAAACACCTAATTCATGAGCAACCTTTAATTCAACAATGTGTTCCCCTGGTTGATACTCCAAAGTGAGTATCTTGTTTCGCAAGTAGTGACATACTCGGTCACTGATCTTATCTTTGTTAATCTTTGCCATATTTGCCTACACCCAAACCTTACTTTTTTATGCAACAATCCATCTTTATCTTATTGGGTTACATAAACAATGTCAACTACAATAGAGGGAATATTATTGAATAATCGATAAAATATAAATATTCTTCTTTATTGTTCAAAAAATTTAAGTAAATAAAAAAGAACGCTTTCGCGTTCCCAAGATGTCTGGATCGAGTGTTTTGAAATGCCTGTAGGCAAGTGCCGGCAGTCACTTAACTCCCTGCCTATACACAAAGAAAAAGGGCTATTCGAATGTCGCTGTTCGAATAGCCCGATTAGTGAATTTCCTGTAATTTCATGATCTACACCTTCGCTTTCTTGGAATTTGATTTAGTTCCTTAAGTTTTTGTTGGACTGTACCTCCTTTAATTTTTTGGTTTGGCGTTTGGATTATCTATTCCATTGGCCCGTCCTCCTATGTTGGAACTTTTTTCAGTTTCTTTATCGAATGATTTGTTTGTTTTCTGTCTCTGTTGTTTTGATGTGTTTATATTACATCCAGTTTCGATGTTTGTCAACAGTTTTCTTTATATTTTTTCTAAAAAAATGAATTTTAGTACAATTCAGCGAATACCAATCTTTTTTGCGAATCTTGGTTTGACCGCCGGAAGATCCGGGTAGAACTTCTCAAGGGCCTTCTTCAGAGGAATGGTGTCCACTTTCTTGGACATAGGCGGAAATGCATTATCAAAATGAGACAGCATCAGGCGTTTAGGCTGCAGACGTCCGATGATCCCCAGTGCGGTAGGCACCGGCTGGGACTTACCCTGATAAGGCAGCACCAGAAGATCTGCCTGGGTGGGATACTCAACTTCCGGATTCAGTCCCATACTGCCCATTACCTGAATGCGGCGTTCACCAATCTGCAGTTCGTAAAAAATGGTTTCGCCATTTTCCGGAAATGACTTATTGGCCATAAGTAAGCCCCCAAGTTTACCGGCAAAGCGAATAACATCCTTTGAAAGGATGGTCTTCTCCACCAGTTCTCTGTCAAACTGACAGTGTTTGCCCTGATAGGTCTTGATAGTGATATCTCCGATTTGGAAAATGTCCCCAGCCTGAAAGATTTGAAGTTGTTCCTCTCCCACCCCTTTATTAAGAAGAGTCTGAGCCGGTGTTTCTGTGCAGTAGACTTTGCAGGTCTCCCGCGCCTTCACGATCTGAGGGATAGACTGGGCATGATCGAAGTGGCCGTGTGTCAGAAGAATATCATCTACACCTCGGAAGATGGATTCATCGGCATAATTCTCTCCGCCTCGGCCCTGGATATAGG
>JAGHUB010000118.1 GCA_018065025.1 Candidatus Equihabitans merdae | reverse complement strand
TGTGTTAGTATTACCTAGTGTGCCGCACGGAGAGGCTCTGTAAGTGCTGTCCATAAGGACGGACGCCGCATCCGGCGAGTATTATGAAGAAGGAGGAACTACTTCATGTACGCTATTATTGCAACTGGTGGCAAACAGTACAAAGTTTCTGAAGGCGATATCGTCAGAGTTGAAAAGCTTGGCAAAGAAGCCGGTGAAGCTGTTGTATTTGACAACGTTCTGGCTATCGGCGGTGAAGGCCTGAAAGTCGGCGAAGACGTTAAGGCTGCTACAGTCGAAGGCGAAGTTGTTGAGAACGCTCGCGCTAAGAAGGTTATTGTATATCACTACAAACCGAAGACAGGCTATCACAAAAAGAATGGCCACAGACAGAGCTATACAGCTGTCAAAATTACAAAAATTAACGGTTAATGCTAATATCCGCATGTGAATCCGATGCATTGGAGGTGAATTCAACATGGCACATAAGAAGGGTGTAGGTAGTACTAAGAACGGCCGCGACTCAGAGTCAAAGCGTCTTGGAGCCAAGAGAGCCGATGGTCAGTTTGTAAAGGCCGGTAACATTCTTTACAGACAGCGTGGCACTCATATCCATCCGGGTGAAAATGTCGGTCTTGGAAAAGATGATACTCTTTTCGCACTGAAAGATGGTATTGTCCGTTTTAAGAGACTTGGCAGAGATAAGAAACAGTGCTGCATCGAACTGGTTGATGCAGAATAATTCTGATCTATGAATCCTAAGGCTTCAGACCTATTATGGTCTGGAGCCTTTTTACTAATATTAAGGAGATCAATATGTTCCTGGATTACGCAAGAATCCGAATTACTTCCGGCGACGGCGGCAATGGCCACATCAGTTTCCGTCGCGAAAAGTACGTTCCTAACGGCGGTCCCGATGGTGGTGACGGCGGTAAGGGCGGCGACATTATCTTTGAAGTTGACAAGGGTATGAATACCCTTTTTATGTATAAACATCGTTACGCTTTCAAGGCTGAACATGGCCAGGAAGGCGGTAAGAAACGCCAGCACGGTAAGAACGGCAACGACCTGATTCTTAAAGTGCCGGATGGTACTATTCTGAAAGAAGAGGAAAGCGGCAAGGTTATCGCCGATATGTCCGGTGATAACACACGTCAGATCATCCTGAAGGGCGGTCGCGGCGGTAAGGGCAATATGAACTATGCCACACCCACCATGCAGGCTCCTCAGTATGCTCAGCCCGGTAAAGAAGGCATCACTCTTAATGTTGTCCTTGAGCTTAAGCTGGTGGCTGACGTAGGTCTCATCGGCTTCCCCAATGCCGGTAAGTCCACCTTCCTGAAAGCAGTTACCAATGCCAATCCTAAGGTTGCTAATTATCCCTTCACAACCATCGATCCCAATCTGGGCGTGGTTGACTTTGGTGACGGCCGTGGTTTCGTTATGGCCGACATGCCCGGTCTTATTGAAGGTGCTTCCGAAGGTGTAGGTCTTGGTCACCGTTTCTTAAGACATATCGAACGCACAAGAGTACTGGTTCACCTGGTAGACTGTGCTTCATTTGACGGCAGAGATCCTGTGGAAGATGTCTATGCTATCCACAAGGAGCTTGAAAAATATAATGCTTCCATTATGAATAAGCCCATCGTCATCGCAGCCAATAAGATCGATGCAGTCTATGCTGAAGACGATGATCCGGTTAAACGTGTCAAAGAAACCTTTGAAGCTGAAGGCTATCAGGTATTTCCTATCTCAGCTGCAACAGGTCAGGGCCTTAAAGAACTGCTTTATGCCGTTCAGCATCTGCTGGAGACAACAGCCAGCGAGGCTATTCATTTCGAACAGGAATTCTTCCCGGAAGAGATGGAAGAGGGCGATCTGCCTTACGAAATCCAGATTCTGGAAGCCGACGATGGTACCAAGACTTACTCTGTCGAAGGTCCTCGTATCGAAAAGATGCTTGGCTACACCAATCTGGACAGCGAAAAGGGCTTCGTATTCTTCCAGCGCTTCTTTAAGACATCCGGTATTGAAGATGATCTGAAGAAGATGGGCATCAAGGACCGTGACACCGTTAAGATGTATGGTCACCAGTTCGATTACTATTCAGAAGACATGGATCTGGATGAGATGAACGAGATGTCTGAAGAAGATTACGATGATGATTTCGATGACATGGATGGTGAATATTTCGAAGAAATCGATCTGTCCGCAGAGGAATAGAGGATTCCTTAATGTCAGAAAAGATCCGAGTTGGTTTTATGGGCGGAACCTTTGATCCCATTCATATGGGTCATCTGATTCTGGCTGAAGACGCCTATCAGGCATTAAAACTGGATAAAGTTATCTTCATGCCTGCCGGCAGACCTCCCCATAAGCAACATAGGGACGGAAGAGCAGGTAATGAAGATCGTGCCCGCATGACAGAGATTGCCATAGCCGGTAATGATCACTTCGAATTGTCACTTCTGGAAATGGAAGAAGAGCGTTTAAGTTACAGCTATCTGACATTAGAAGAAATCCTGTCCATTCATCCGGAATATGAATTGTTCTTTATTATGGGAGCCGATTCACTGGATGAATTCCATACCTGGAAGTATCCGGAAAGGATCGCTGCAGCCTGCACCATTATCGCTGCTGTCCGGGACAATATGGAACGTGACAAGTTAGAGCAAATCGCCTCTGAAGTGGAAGACATGTACAATACGAAGGTTATCCTCTTGGATACTCCAAATATTGAAATCAGTTCCACAACGCTGCGCAGGAAGGCATCAGAAGGCTCAGATTTAAGATATTATGTGCCATCCGGTGTCAGTCAGTACATCATGGATAAAGGACTTTATCGGACCAATGAAGAAGCTTAACGAGGTATTAACATCAGAAGATCTTCTTAAAATTGAAAAGAAAGCCCGGAAGAAGATGGATGAAAAGCGTTTTCTCCATACCAGCGGTGTTCGTTTCACTGCAGCTTCCATGGCTATGGCTCATGGTGCCGATATCATGAAAGCCCAGGCTGCCGGATTATTGCACGATATTGTCAAACAGACCAGCGATGAAGAGAAACTGGACATGGCTGAATATTACGGCATGACCATCTCTGACTTCGAAAGGAAGAATCCCTTCATCATTCATGGTCCCCTGGCAGCTCATTATGCCGCAGAGAAGTTCGGTATCACTGATCAGGACCTTCTCAATGCCATCACATATCACACAACAGGTCGTCCCGCCATGTCAGTGCTGGAACAGATCATTTTCATCGCCGATTATATTGAACCGGCCAGAGATAAGGTTAAGGAACTGCCTTACTACAGAAAGATGGCATTTCAGGATCTGGATGAGACCTGTTATCTGATTCTGGATAATACATTGAACTATCTGTCCGGAGCTAAACGAGAAGTTGACGATATGAGCCGACAGGCTTATCTTTACTACAAACAAGTACATGAAGGAGAAATATAAACATGACAA
>JAGHUB010000098.1 GCA_018065025.1 Candidatus Equihabitans merdae | reverse complement strand
GACTTAGGATCCTTGGCAGCCAACATGTCATGAAGCGCTTCATTGCCGTGTTCCTGTGCATAGGCTGTCATCTCATCACGGAAGGCTGTGTCTTGAGCCGTTTCCTCAAAATCAATGTCTTTAACTAAGGCCTGAATATAGAAGCCTGTTCCGCCGCATAAAATGGGCACTTTACCGCGGCTGTGGATGTCTTCTACGCACTGCTTTGCCATGGCGGCAAAACGATTGACGTCAAATGCCTCTGTGGGTTCACAAACATCCAGCATATGGTGGGGAACGCCAAGCATTTCCTCCAGAGTGACTTTGGCTGAGCCGATATCCATATAGCGGTAGACCTGCATGGAGTCACAGGATACCACTTCACCATAGATGAGACGTCCAAGCTCGGCAGCTGTGCCGCTTTTACCGCAGGCTGTAGGACCTGCTATAACAATTAAAGGTAATTTACTCATACAATTCTCTTAAACTTCTTCTCCAGTTCTGCCTGTGTGAAAGCAATAATAGTGGGACGGCCGTGAGGACAATGATAGGGATCCTCCAGAGTCATCAATTCATCGATGAGCTTTTCTGCCTCAGATGAAGGTAACAGATCGTGACCCTTAACCGCTGCCTTGCAGGCCTCTGTAGCCACACGCTTGGTGTAGACTTCCAGGTCTTCCAGCCGTCTTGTTTCTTCCAGATGGTCCAACAATTCTTTGAAAAATGACCGGGAACCCAACCTTTCCAAAGTATAGGGTACTGCAGAAATCTTATAGTCATTGCCGCCGAAGGATTCGATCTCAAATCCCAGGTTAGTGAAGGCATCTTTATAGGTCTCATACAAAGCCACTTCTTCTGAAGACAAGGTCACCACCATAGGCGGGGAGATCATCTGAGAAGACAGCTTCCGTTCTGCATAGGACTTAATGAGGCGCTCATATAATACTTTCTCATGAGCCGCATGCTGGTCCACGATAAAGAGAGAATTCTCATACTGGATTAGCCAATAGGTCTTGAAGAGCTGACCGATCAGCTTGATCTTGGGTCTGGCTTCTTCAGTCAGGAAACCAAAGCTGGCCTGCTCGAAGACCATGTCCTGCCTGTTTTCTCTTTCCTTGTAAGTGACGGAAGGGGCGGGCTGATTATCTTGGGGCTGTATATCTTGGGGCTGAATGCTCTTAGTTTCGGACTGTGTGGTAGCTGCCTGAATGTTCTTAATCTCAGCCTTATCAGAATCCTGCTTGGCCAAAGCCTGCTTGATTCTGGCTGTGGTCTCGAAGGGTTCCGGAGCATGACGGACTTTCTTCTCTTCTTTTTTTACAGTTTCCGTCAGTGAGACCAGGCCGATCATTTCCAGATTGGTGAGGGCAGCGCTAACTGAACGTCTGACGGCATCATAGACAGCGGGCTCATCAGTAAAACGCACTTCCATCTTGGTGGGATGAACATTGACGTCTACCTTCTCCCCTCGTACATTGACGAAAAGACAGGCGAAAGGATACTGATGATTCATGAGCTTATTGCCGAAACCATTTTCGATGGCGCGGCTCAGCATATTATTTTTCACGAAACGGCCATTGACATAGTAGTTTTCAAAATGTCGATTGCCGCGGCTGATAACAGGTTTGGCTATATAGCCATGAACTGACAGACCATGCTCCTCATCTTCCAGATCCACATCCACCAGATTCTTCACGATCTCACGGCCATAGATGGAATAGATCACATCCCGCAATTTGCCGGTGCCTGAAGTGGATAACTTCACGTTTCCGTTTACCTTGTATGTAAAGGCAATGGTAGGATGAGACAAGGCCAACTGTTCCACATAGGTGCCGATGTAACCGGCTTCTGTCATAGCGGTTTTCAGGAACTTGGCTCGAACCGGGATATTGTAGAAGAGATCCCTTACGATAATGGTGGTGCCATCCGGTGCACCGATCATTTCCATGGCCATCTCCTGACCACCTTCGATGCGATAGCGGATAGCAGCCACATCATCATGGTTTTGGTGATCAGTTC
>JAGHUB010000319.1 GCA_018065025.1 Candidatus Equihabitans merdae | reverse complement strand
ATGTTCTTCCTGGACTATGGACAGGCCGCTCGTATGAACAAGGATCTGATTCGCTGAAGCAGGAACAGTGATGGTGAAATAAATAATAACTTAAGTTAGTGAACAGGAGGAGAGGAGCCTATTGCGGCCAATCACCTCCTGTTTTTTTGAATGAGCAAGACTCCGTCCCGTGGCAGTCCATTGAATTATATAGTATGATTGAAATAAGACTTTAATGAGAAAGGTGCGACATGACTATGTTGCCTGAAGATAATAGATATAAAGACGAAACAACAGGAGCTTTAGTTCCCGGCTGTGTGGAAACCACGGCCGCTCATCGAAATCTGGAAGATGCCTTGCTTAGCTACCGTTCATCAGATGATTACGGTTTTCATATGCCGGGGCACAAGAGAAGCTCTGCAGCGGCCCCCTTTATCAATGGCGATTTTGCTCTGGCTTCTCTGGATATCACAGAGATCCCGGGATTCGATGACTTACATGAGGCTTCCGGGATCTTGCAGGAGGAGATGGATCGAGCCGCCGCATTTTATGGCACGGAGGCTACCATTTTCTCGGTAAATGGTTCCACAGCTTCTAATCTCTCTGCCTTGATGGCCACCGTTCCTTTCGGCGGGAAATTGCTGATGGCTTCCAATTGCCATCGTTCTATCCCCCATGCTGTAAGATTGGGACACTTCGAAACAGGCGTCCTGACTCCGGAGGAAATCGCCTCGGATGTACCAGGACCTATCACGGCGGAAATGGTGGAGAAGGCCTTTGCTGACAAGCATTATGATGGGGTGATCATCACGTCACCTACTTATGAAGGCATCCTGTCAGATGTAAAGGCCATAGCGCAGGTGGTTCATAATCATGACAGTATTCTGATCGTGGACGAGGCTCACGGTGCTCACCTGGGGCGTCATCCTATGCTGCCGCCTTCAGCGGTGACACAGGGAGCTGATATGGTTATCCACAGCCTCCACAAAACACTGCCGGCTCTGACTCAGACCTCGGTTCTTCATAATGTATCCGGCCGTGTCACAACAGAAGCTTTGAACGATTGGATGGATACCTTCGAGTCCTCCAGTCCCTCTTATATTCTGATGGCTTCCATCACATCCTGCCTCCATCGCATGATGCAGGAAGGCACTGCCATGTTTGATGCT
>JAGHUB010000366.1 GCA_018065025.1 Candidatus Equihabitans merdae | reverse complement strand
ACCGCTTCGAGATTAGCGAAGAACAGAAGCCTTCCAGCATTGGTCTTGAGATTATCGAAAAGAAGAAAGACTTCTTTAAGCTTATTGCCAAGGCGGTTAAGGCAGAACGCATCGGCATATCCCTTGCTGTAGAGAAGGGCATTCTCTATGGTGCAGGTTTGGCATTAGATGACAAGACCTATGGTCTGGCTGTGGAAGCTGAGGTTCAGGCAAGTTTTGATTTCTCATCCATGGGTATCGTTTCCGACCAGGGCGATGGCCTGACAGAGGCTGTCATCAAGGAAGGTCTGGAAGAGGTTTTATCCGCAGATCATCAGAAAATGTCCTGCGATGTGAAGGGCCTGCGCAAGTATTTCCAAAACTATGATGAAGGCAAATACTTCGACAGCGTGGTGGCTGCTTATCTTTTAGCACCCCTTAAATCCGACCATGCCTACGATGATATTTCTTCAGAATATCTTGGTATCACTTGTCCTTCAAAAGAAGAACTGGTAGGCAAGAAGGGATACGCCAAGGCTGCTGACAAGAAGGCTATTGCCTCAGCTTGCGCTTATGAAGCCGCTGTGGCTCTTATGTCAGAACCCATGCTGACTAAGAAATTAGAAGAAACCGGTATGACAGAGCTCTTTGAAAAAGTGGAGATGCCTCTGACCACTGTACTGGCTTCTATGGAAAACCTGGGTATTCTGGCCGATCGGGCTAAGCTTAAAGAGTATGGTCAGGAATTATCCACCAGAATCGACGCACTTACTGAGAAGATCTACGAAGCTGCCGGCGAGAACTTCAACATTAACAGTCCTCGTCAGTTGGGGGACATCCTCTTTGTGAAGATGGGCCTGCCCGGCGGCAAGAAGACCAAGACCGGTTATTCCACTGCCGCTGAAGTGCTGGATCGTCTGGCACCGGAAGTGCCATTTGTCTCTGATGTATTGGAATACCGTCAGCTGACTAAGTTGAAATCAACTTACGCCGATGCCCTGGCAGACTATATTGCTGAAGACGGCCGCATTCACACCACATTTAACC
>JAGHUB010000076.1 GCA_018065025.1 Candidatus Equihabitans merdae | reverse complement strand
TTCTTCAGCATTTTCCTCTTCGGAAGCTTCTTCATTTTCTACAGCTTCTGCTTCAGCCTCAGTGGATTCATTTGCTTGGGCTTCGCTTACTTCAGCTTCTGGATTTTCATTTTCTGAAGTGATATTTTCCATCTCTTCATTCATGTCTTCTGTTACTTTTTCGTCGGTTGCCAAATCCGAACCTCCTTATGTTGACTGCGTTTAGTCCGCAGGACTGTTATTTTTAAATACGTCATTCAATGACTGCTTGACCTGCTTTAAGTTATCCATGGCTTTCTCATAGTCCATACGCTTGGGACCGATGATACCGATGGTGCCCTGCATGCCGTCCCCCAGGTCATAGGTGGCTGTCCCGATGGAACAATCCTTCATGGATTCTACCGGGCTTTCTTCACCGATGTATACCTGAATGCCGCGATTCTCATCATCGTCTGACTGAAGGATGTCGGCCAGGCCTTCCTTCTCTTCCAGGGTGGTGATCAGCTGAGCTGCTCTCTGACTGTCGGCCAGTTCCGGATAGCGGAAAATGTTGTTAGCGCCGGAGGTGTAGATCTCCATGTTTTCGTCGGTCTCGGCTCGGATGACTTCGGCGATGGTGTCCAGAACATCTGAAACGATGTCGGAGTGATCACCGGCCTCTTCCTTAATGTTGGAAATGAGACCCAGGTTGATGTCGGCCAATGACAAACCGTTCAATCTTGTGTTGAGCAGCAGGTTCAATCTCAGGATCTGCTCATCGGAAATGCCTTCCTTTACGTCGATGATGTGATTCTTGACCACGTTGCCATCGATAACAACTACATTCAGCAGCTGTTTTTCATTGATGCGGGACAGCTGGATGAACTTGACTTTGTTACGCTTGACGGAAGGTGCTGAGATCATGGTGGTGTAGTTGGTGTTGAGGGCCAACATCTTGACTACCTTCTTCAGGATCTCTTCCATGCGGTTAGTCTTGGCGATCAGCAGGGAGTTCATGGCTTCTACGCTGGATGATCTGTTTTCTTCTAACTGATCAACATAGAAGTGATAACCCTTGTCTGTTGGGATTCGACCGGCTGAGGTATGGGGCTGCATCAGATAACCCATCTCTTCCAGATCCGACATCTCATTGCGGATGGTGGCGGAACTCAGCTTCAGGTCGGTGTACTTTGAGATCGTACGGGAACCCACCGGCTCGCCTGTCTCCAGGTAGGTACGAATGACCGCGTTGAGAATGGTCAGCTTGCGATCGTCCATCTTTTCATTCATCCGAAGTGTTCCGTCCTTTCTCTAGTTTGTCTTTTTGATCAGGGGATGCATCTCTTTTGTGGCATCAGAAGAATGTCTTGATATTCTTGCTTGCCCTGTCTTATTTGATTAGCACTCATTTTTATTGAGTGCTAACATCTACATGTAATATACCCCCGACCATGGACCTTGTCAAGTGGCGTCTGTGAACTTTATGTGTGCGGCTGGCCCGCGGCGGGCGCGGAGGCGGCCACGTCAAAGATTCCCCAGCGCGGCTACGATCAACCAGCCTGTTACTGCCTGGAGCCGCGTCAAACTGGCTCTGGCAAACTTGTTTTGGCACTATATACCCACGCAGCAACATCAATCCGGCCAATCACAGCCTGGAGCCGCGTCAAACTGGCTCTGGCAAGCTTGTTTTGGCACTATATACCCGCGCCGCTTTCAACAAGCAAGAACCCCTCCGTGTGAAACGCATTTCACACGGAGGGGCATAACTAGTCTATCTAATTTCTTTTACATCTGGTGTCTTACCACCGCATATTCATCATCAAGTCTGAAGAAGGGGCATCCTTCATGCTTGTCTGTCAGGAAGCGATAGTAATCATCTTCATCCATATCTGCCTGGCAGATGTAATCTTCTTCATCTTCATCGTATGCGCAGAACACGCAATTATCGCAGGTACCTGCCATGTGTTTTCCCTTTCTTCTCTCTTTTACAGTCAAAACTTCAAGCAATCAGTTTCCAATCTCCCCAAATGTCACCTCAGCGCCTCACACCTTCCCGCCTCGGTTGCGATGGCGGTTCTGACTATAAGGCACGGCTTTGCCGGGGGCTCGTTTGGCTCGGGCTTTGCGGCGGATATCTCGCACAGCATTGCCGGCATCTTCCAGATGACTCTTGAGGTCTGTGATCTGGTCGCGCAGGTCTGCAGCCATCTCAAAGTTAAGTTCTGCAGCCGCTGCCATCATCTGTTTCTCAAGCTTGGCGATAAGATCTGTCAGCTCATCCTGGCTCATGGATTCAGGATCCTTGTCCAAAGCTTTCTCTGTCTTGGCCACTTCCTTAGAAATAGAAATCGGCTCTCGTACACTCTTCTGAATAGTGGTGGGGGGGATGCCATGAGCTTCATTATAGGCCTGCGGAATCTGACGGCGACGCTTGGGCTCGTTGATAGCATTTCTCATGGAAGCTGTCATCTTGTCGGCATACATAATGACGTGGCCTTCTGAGTTTCGAGCAGCTCGACCAATGGTCTGAATCAGAGATGTCTCGGAACGAAGGAAACCTTCCTTGTCCGCATCCAGGATTGCTACCAGGGTAATCTCCGGAATATCCAGACCTTCTCGCAGCAGGTTAATACCAACCAGCACATCGAAGACATCCAGACGGATGTCGCGGATAATTTCCATACGCTCCATGGTGTCGATATCAGAATGGAGATAGC
>JAGHUB010000020.1 GCA_018065025.1 Candidatus Equihabitans merdae | reverse complement strand
TTAATAAGGCTTTTAATAAAGTCGCCATGATTTCTCCTCGTTTTCAATAATCACTGCAGTCACTGCTGATGTCACAGTGACTGCGTATTCTGCCAAAGGGCTTTATTTCCCTGCTGCCATGCCTTTCTGGCGGGCGAATTCAGCAGCGCCCAAGGCGCCGATGAGCTGGGGATCGATAGGCAGTTCCACAACCTTCAGGCGCAGGACCTGCTCGATAGCAGCTTTCAGACCATCGTTCTTGGCGCAGCCGCCTGTCAGGGTGATGTGGTCAGTAGCACCAGCTTTTTTGCTCATAACGAAGCAGCGCTTAGCCACTGACAATTCAATACCGGCAGCGATCTCATCCATAGCCTTACCTTCACCAACCAAAGAGATAACTTCTGATTCGGCGAAAACAGTGCACTGGGATGTAATGGGAATAACATTTTTTGCACTGAGGGAGAGCTTTGAAAACTCATCCAGTTCCATTTCAAAGGCTCTGGCCATGGCTTCGAAGAAACGGCCTGTACCGGCAGCACATTTGTCATTCATGGCAAAGTTCTTAACGGTACCATCTGTATCAACAGCGATACCCTTAACATCCTGACCACCGATATCGATGATAGCCTTAACTTCAGGAGCCACTACATGGACACCCATAGCGTGGCAACTGATCTCAGAAATATTTTCATCGGCAAAAGGTACTTTATTACGACCATATCCGGTACCTACCAGATAAGCCAGATCCTCCGGCTTATCCAGGTCCGACACCATGGCTACAGCCTGTTCCAGACTGTCCTGACAACTCAACACCGCATTAATCCGGGAGCGCAGGGTAACATCTGCCACCATTTTGCCATTTTCATCAATAATAACGCATTTTGTATATGTACTACCGCTGTCGCAACCGCCGTAATATCTCATAACAATCTACTCCTTAACGATATTGTTTATCTATACTGCTGATTTACAGGCCAACCTGTGATGTTGGCAACCAGCCATTTGGGAACAACCGTTTCGCCGCCCAGGAGATTAATTTCGGCTCCATTGGCAGCATCCACGTAGTTTCTGCACCACATAGTTGCCCAGCTGCTGTCACTGCCGCTATCTTTGTTTACCAGAATGATAGGCTGATCATACCAATAAACGATAGGACCGGCAGATAAACCATCCGGGAAGTTGGTACCAGTAACCAGTGTCATGCCATTGCACTTCCAAAGGCCATCTTCGCCCCAGATTAGATCAGCCAGTCGATAAGATGTTTCATAACGAGTCTGACCTGAGATACGCTGACTGGATGAAGAAGTCATAATACTTTTAACCTGATTCTCAACAGATGTGGGAATAGCAGCTTCTCCGCCAAGGAAGATAATACGGTAGAATCTGGATTTATTTGCCTTAAGGAACTGACTCTGAGCGGATGTGAGACCCGATTTATCTACGATCATGATGGGTATACCTGTGCCGGAAGCAGCCAAGGCATCAGGATAGTTTGAACCGGTAGCCATGATCATAGGACCTTCATAGGCGTCCATCTGTTTGAGGATATTAAGGTTAGTTTCATATCTGTCCCCACCGGAGATACGTTGTACATCAAAACTGGTTCTAAGTCTGCTTTCCAAAGAACTGGACAGAGCATTGGTGCCACCCAGAAGATAGATTCTTCCGTTGGACTTAACATTATTCACACAGAAATTATAAGCCTGATTCGGATTGCCCGGATCTACCAGCAGAAGAGGTACTGATTTGTCATACACACGATTGGCTAAAACAGCACCGGTCAAGGCATCCGGGAAATTGGTGCCGGTTGCCAGCACAACACCGTCCATCTTATTATTATCCCAAATATTGCGTTTGACAGCATCGGCAGCCTCGAGAGAGGTTTCATAACGGGTATTGCCCTGCCATCTGAAGTACTTGGGGCCTGTAGCTGCAGAAACAGGCACGGCAGCGACTGTAATCATGGTAACTGCTGCTACTAAAAAACTAAGTAAACGTTTCTTCATATTATCTCTCCTCTTTTTTGTTTAAATAGATTTGCCACGCAAGCTTATATTTATGAAGACAAGCTAGTCAGGTAGTCTTCATCATAACCTGTGATATTTTTTATCAGTGATTTAGGAATAGCATTCTCACCGCCAAGAACAAGGACTTCCCAGTTTCCGCTATTGGGTTGATCATTCCACTTCTTGGCCCACTTATAATCCTCCGGATTGTTGTTGGTCAGGATAACAGGATCGTCAAACCAATAAGCCATAGGACCGGCTGACAAACCATCCGGGAAGTTGGTGCCTGTAACCAGACTCATACCCCAGGGATCCCAATCAGCCTCTTCACCCCAGAGTGTTTCAGCTAAACAATATGAGGTTTCGTAGCGGGTAGCACCTGCCACACGAATATATCTGTCTGCGCATGTGCCAAATAAGATCTGCTGCTCAACATTTAAGGGCAATGCATTTTGACCACCAAGAAGAATGATGCGCTTATAGTCATTATAATGCTTCTTAAGAAATGCCTTCTGAGCCGCATTTAAACCTGATGGATCCACGATCATAACAGCAATACCTGTACCTGAGGCAGACAGAGCATCCGGGTAATTGGTACCTGTTGTAACAATAAGTTCATCCTTAGCGTAGCCTTCTGCGTAAGCTTCCTCCAGAATATTGAGGTTTGTCTCCCATCTGTCCTGACCCGTTATACGACGGACATCATAGCCTCTTGATCCCAAAGCATTAAATAATGACTCAGGCAGGGCGTTTACGCCTCCAAGCATATAAATCTTTGATTTAGCCTCTACATAATCCCTGCAGAAATCAAGAACCGGTTTGGGGTTGGCCGGGTCTACCAGCAACAAGGGAACACCATTATAACCTTCGAAAGTAATAGCTAAGATGGTTCCGGTTAATGCATCCGGGAAATTTTCACCCGTAGCCAGAACAAGGCCGGGGGCTTTATCATCTTCCCAATCCGCCATGGCTCTTGTAAAATTTTTGGCTGCTACTAAGGATGTGTCATAACGGTTAGCTCCCGACATCCTCAAAAAATAGGGGGGAGTTGGTTCTGCCATGACGCTGGTGGCAGATGCTGCCAGCAGCATGACTGCACTTAATACCAGACTAAGTAATCTTTTTTTCATATTCACGCTCATCCTCTTTTATTTTTTCCGAGTGTACTCTCGTTTTTGTACGTTTCAAAGCTTTTGAGAAATAAGCCATTTACCACAGATTGGTGTCATCGAATTCTTCCAATGAGGGGGCGATGGGCTCTTCTCTCAAGACGCTTCTCATATAACGATTGACGTCCTGACGCAGGTTGGCACGAGGAATGACTCGAGAATCGAAGAGGTCGTGGTTGACCCAGATCAGGTGAATGCCTCGCTCTCTGGCCTGTTCTTCAAACATACCATGCATGCCATCCAGGGCCTTGCAGCTGATATGCTCCCACAGGATAACCATGTCTGCACGGAACTCTTCGCAGTAGCGCCACAGGTCGTCCAAGAGGACTTCGTAACCACCGTGTGTGCGGTTACGCATGATCATGTTTTCATACTGATGAGCGATATCGTAGATGGCCTGCTCTTTGTCGTCCTCAGAAATGGGATCCAGTGAAACCATTGTCAACATATCAAAGAGGGGAACGATGCCCCAGCAGTTAAGGAGCCAGGCCACGAAGTCTGTGTAGAACTGAGACTGAACACCCCAAATAACCGCTCTATGACGGTATTCCTTAGCCAGCATAGTCTTCTTTTCGAAGGCCTGACGGGCCAGCTTGGTGATCTTCAGGTCCGTTTCGGCAAATGCAGGAACCTTGCCGGCGATGGCCATGTACTCGGTTTCACGATAGAGCAAAATGTTGTTACCGATGGCGGGGGGATAATCGGTCTTGGACATTTCCAGCCATTCGGCACATTCTCTGGCACCGATGTTAATGCGCTTAGCACATTCAAAGTAATAATCCCAGTCGAACTTCTCACCGGTCTGGTCTTCGATAAACTTAATAGCATTTCTTACTTCCTGAGCGGCGTATTCCTGAACGCCGGGTTCAGTGTGACGAAGAGGTGTGGCCAGCTGGAATACCGGGATGCCGTGACGTTCATAGGCTCGGGAAATGACGCCATTTCCCATAAGAGAACCATCGCAGGTGGTATTACACTGGACAGCGCATTTGCCGAAAATGGGCATATCGTCATCAATGCAGACACCGGCTTCATCTGCCGGCATGGGACAAACGTCACCGGGCAGGCCCATTTCCTGAACGACGTCAAGATAATGATAGGCGGAATCCTGCATCAGCAGGACGCAGACGTAGCAGGCTACTGTTTCCCATGAACGAGCTTTCAGGTTGGGGAAGCCGCAGAGAATGTTGGTCATTTCATTTTCATCAACCAGAACAACATTGGCGGAATCCTCAGGTTTGGCACCCAGATTCTGGTCCACTTTGAAAATGGCTGTTAAAAGCTGTGCTACGTCATCTGCAACCAGGTCATATTCTTCACGACAGATACGCAATGCTTCGCCGCGAAGACCACGGGCGTGTTTGTCGATCATCATAGGTACCGCCAGGTAGTTGACCATCCAACGGTAACGGAAGAAGCCCTTCACATTCTTGGGATGCAGCAGGAATTTTCCTAACATCAGCAGGATCTTGAGCCAGCGCCAATAATCATAGAGGGTGTCCTTCCAGCCTCTCCATTCGCGGCGCTTGAAGACCTGCATCTTGCCATCATAAAGCTCACCAAGGCGTTCGCTTCCGACTTGTTTTGCCATTACGCTTTACCTCCCCGGATCTTCTTAATCTCAATACTTTCAACAAATGCCTGGACTCGTGTACGAATCTGACCGGAGCTGCCCACCGCATAGGGACGGTCGATGGTGAGGACCGGATAGCCGTATTCGTCACGCATGACATTGGAACCTACCATGCGCTCATAGCCCCAGGGATCACAGAATTTCATCTGTTCAAAAATGATGCCGTCGGCCTTGTAGGCCTTGGCGATCTCGTCAACATATTCGCGACGACGCTTCATCTTAGGTGTGTCCATGTGACGGGGGCACATGCAATTCATCATGTAATGACGGCAGATCTGTGTCAGCACATCTTCGTCATCATTGAGGATGATCTCTTCTCTGCCGGGTAATGCCCCGTAGCAGAAGCGGTCGGCGCAGACGTAGGCCCCGGATTCTTCAACCATGCGAATCATGTCCACGTCATCGATCTCGGAACCAACCACAGCTACTCTGGCACGATAAGGCCATTTCTCATCCACCTGACGATTCTTGACTT
>JAGHUB010000441.1 GCA_018065025.1 Candidatus Equihabitans merdae | reverse complement strand
TAAGAAAGAGGTTCTGTGTGAATTACATTTATCGAACGATTTTCATGTTCGTCATGGTTTTTTTTCTGACTTCTTGTGGGATGGCTCCAGTGATTTCAGAGACATCAGCGGATCAGGAGTCAAAGAACGATGAAGGAACGTGGAATTTTGAAGGAGAAGTAAAGATTGGCAGAGTGGTACCCATTACAGGCAAGCTTAAGTCCTTTGGCAATGGTACACCTTATATAGAAGAAAAAGCTATAGAAGCCATCAATCAACAGGGTGGCGTGATCATCGATGGAAAGCGTTGTGCTCTGAAGATTTACTACAAGGATTCGGGATCCACAATCGTTGGTGCTGAAGCTGCGGCAGAAGCATTGGTGAGTGAAGGTGTGGATGTGATGATTACTTCTCATACAGCAGATACGGTTATGCCGGTTTCTGCAGTGTGTGAACGGGAAGGCGTATTATGTATTTCTACAGATTGTCCTGCATCAGCGTGGCTGATGGGTGGACCATACACCAATTCCTGGCATTCATTTTTTGATAATGAACGGGAACTTTTGTGCTTCCTGGATGCGTGGAATAGCGTGGATACCAACAGAAAGATTGGTCTCATGACAGCTAACGACAATGAGGGTATAGAGATCAGTACTTTTGTTCATGATTTTGCTGCTGTGCAGGGTTATGAGATTGTAGATGCGGGTGCTTACTATATAGATGAGGAAGATTTCTCTGAATATATAGATGCATTTGCAGAGCAGGATTGTGACATCATCATGGGTGTTATGGTCAGCAGTGATTTTTCGAGGTTTTGGAATCAGCTGGTGGCATCAGATTATCGACCAAAGATGTGCACGATTGCCAAAGCCTGCTTATTTGAGGAGAATGTAGAAAGTCTTGGTGTTAACGGAGATGGACTGATTACGGAAGTATGGTGGTCCGGGGCATTTCCATTCTGTTCATCTATCACAGGCATGGATAGTCAGACACTGGCTTCAGATTATCTGACACAGGAAGGGCAATCTCTAAATGTGGTACCACCTACGGTGGGCTATAAGTATGCCAATATAGAGATTTTGTATGATATACTTAAACGAGCCGGAACATTGAATCTGAAGACCCTTAATCAGGCTGCAAAAGAGACGAATCTGGATACCATTGTGGGCCACGTTCAGTTTTCAGATGACCATGTGTCTTACATGTCCTGTGTAACAGGTCAATGGTTATGTGATGAAGATGGGAATTATAATCAGTGTATAGTTGGGAATTATCTGCAGCCATCGGTTGAGAAGACGGCAGAAATCAAATTGTTGGGGAGATAAAGATGCGAGCATTAATAGTAGAAGATGATAGACACCTTTCGAATAATATATGTGAAAGTATGAAGGATATGCTGGAGTTGTCTCAGGCATTTGACGGCGAACAGGGCCTCAAAGCATTGACAACTGAAAAGTTTGATATCGTTATCCTGGATGTGATGATGCCAAAGATGGATGGCTTTGAAGTTTTGAGCGCCATTCGTGCACAGGGTATTAACACACCTGTCTTGATGCTGACAGCTCTGAACCAGGCTACAGATCAGGTTAGGGGGTTGAAGGCCGGTGCTGATGATTACCTGGCAAAGCCATTTGATATTTCTGTGCTTCGTGCACGAATCGAAGCCTTACTTCGAAGAACATATGGCGCTATGCCAAACAGTAATATCTTGAAATTTATCGATCTGGTATTAGATATGGATACCAGAATTGCCAGAATCGACGGACAAAAGCTTGAACTTCGCGGTAAACAGTTTGATCTGCTCAGAACACTGGTTAAAAGTAAGAATGTCATCATGTCTAAAGAGCTGGTGTTCCAGAAGGTATGGGGATTTTATACCACCACAGAGCTTTCGGTTGTGGATGTGTATGCAAGCCAGCTTAGAAAAGAACTGCGCAAGTTCGGCTATGATCAGTATCTGAAAACCATCAGAGGTGTAGGCTTACTTCTGACAGATGACGAGGAAATCTATGGATAGAGAAAATTTTCTGTTAAAGCGCAGAATTAAATACATGATCCTTCTGTTTGTGATTTTTATGGCGCTGATCATTTCTTTTGACCTGATTGTATTTAACAGTACAAGGGATACGCTTTATGAGGATTGTGATCATCAGCTGACAGAAGCAAAAGAACACGTGCTCATGAATCCTGAAGGTGCCATCAAAAACTTCTTAAATGGTAAGCAGATCGTTTATCATGATAAGGATCTGAACTATGTGATCAGCTACAAGATCTTTATATTAGTCAGAAATCAGGATGGTGCCGTGTTAAATGCGGATTATCTGTCTGCCTTTAGCTATATGCTGGATCTTAAGGATCCTATTGAGCAGGAAGGACGAATTCTGACCCAAAGAGTTGGCCGAAACAATGAAATGCGATATTTCAGAACCTATACATTTTCGGTGCCAGGCACCGAAGGGGATGTCTACTATATTCAGGCGGCGACAGATGTAACAGATCTTCAGATGCCATTATCTATTATAGTCCGTGTGCTGTTGTTCTGTACGCTGGGTGCCACTGTGGTGATGATCTTAGTAGGCTGGTATTTGAGCAAATCTTTGGTGAGTGGTGTTGTGGAAGCCTGGAAGCAGCAGGATGAGTTTATCAGTTATGCGTCCCACGAGATCA
>JAGHUB010000245.1 GCA_018065025.1 Candidatus Equihabitans merdae | reverse complement strand
TGAACCACATGATAGGTGCAGTTGCAGGTGATCTCGGAGGGACCGTAGAGGTTGACAAATGTGGTGTCCGGCAGTTTTTCCATCCACATCTTAAGCTGCTTAATGGGCATGACTTCGCCGCTGAACATGATGATGCGGGCGGTAGTGGGCACCTTGTATTCCAGACCCTTCAGGGCTGTGACTGTCGTCAAAGCGGAGACGGCCCAGACCATGACGGTGGTTTTCTTCTCTTCCAGGTAATCCAGCAGGAGCTTGGGAGAGGAGAAGAACTGTCTGGGAATGAGGACCACGGAAGCACCGGTCATCAGGGCTGAATAAATGTCTTTGACAGATACATCGAAGTCAAAGGGAGCCTGATTGGCCATGCGATCATTTTCAGTGATGCCGAAGATCTCTGTGAAGTGGGAAATGAAATCCACCACGCTGCGGTGACTGATTTTCATGCCCTTAGGTGTGCCTGTTGAGCCGGATGTGAAGATGCCGTAGAGGGTATCGTCCGGGGAGACAGAAGCGCGGCGCTGTCTCAGCGTGGCTTCATTTTCCGGATCATTAATGGTAGCTTCCACCACTTGGTCGGTGGGAACAGACTCAGCTGCGATCAGGATATGCCCCTCAAAACCGGCTTCCCGAGCCTGGTTCTGAGACTCACTATCAGCTATGACCAGTTCCGGTTGCATGGTGTCCAGGATGCTCTTGATACGGGAAATGGGCTGCAGAGGATCGATGCAGATGTAGAAACAATCCGCATAAAGACAGCCAAACATCATGCATAAAATGTCCGATGTTTTTAAAGTCAGAATAGCTACCGGCTTCTTGGAAGAAGTCAGGCCGGCGAACTTGATGCCATAATAGCGGCTTCTCTTGGCTACCTGTCCCCAGGTATAAGCAGTCTGACCGTCGTCAACAGCCAGGTTGGAAGCGTAGCTCTTGGCAGCGGTTTCAAGAAGTGACGGAATGGTTTTATCTGTCATGTATGTCTTATATCCTTTAATCAATAATTGACTCTTTGACTATTTTTTTGCGGTAATTAGTGCGTCGGAGAACGCCTAAAAACTCACTATAATTATATCACAGTACAAAGGTGGGCGGGAGTAAAGAGTTTATAAACAAATCTCCCGGTAAAATGAAAATCCCTCGCCATTGAGACGAGGGTTTTATCATTTTCATTATAGACCATGGGAATTAACCAAGCATATCCAGGGTGATCTTGGTTGATTTAGGTGACAGGTCGCAGCCTGTGGAGAGGATGCAATCCACTTGTGCGCCGTAGGTGGCTTTCCAGTCTTCCAGGGCGATGGACAGCATTTCTGTATCTTGCAGCAGGAAATACTGGGGTTCGATATTGCCCATCAAAGCGGCATTTTCAGGTTTCAGTTCCAGGGCTTTTCTCAAGAAGACTTCACTGCCGAAGTGGAAACCGGCGGCACCTAATTTGTAGATGGACTCCAGATGGGGCATGACCGGACCGCAATTGTGGTAGATGACGGCGAAGTCTTCATCCTGAACAGCATCGATGATCTCCTGAATATAAGCGTTGGAAAATTCTTCCATCAAAGCGGGAGGAATCATGCAGACGGAAGGCTCAGCAATCATGACGGCGTCAGCACCGGCCTCTTTATAAGCTTTGATCTCCTCAATCAGATAAGCGGTGATGGTTGCCAGGAATTTCTCGGCCAGTTCCGGCTTTCTCTTGCAGTTGACAGAGAACTTCATGGAATCATTTAAGATACCGGCCAGAGTGAAGGGGCCTGTGGCACCTACGATGAGGGGCTTGGTTTTCTCTTTGGCTGCTTCCGCTACAGATTCGTACATGGGAATCATGATCTCATTGTAGGCGGAAGGGGCTTCCATCTCGGAAATGATCTCGATCTTCTTCTCCAGAGCCTTCATGGTGATGGGGAATTCGTCATCCGACATGAGGATTTCTGCGCCAAATGCCTTGGCTTCACACCAGAGTTCTGACATGCGAATGGTGGCACCGAAGGGTTTCTCATGGTCGATTTCTTTCAGGATATCTGCCATAACAGAAGCATTGGACAGTGTCTCCTGCACAGATAATCCCCTGGCTCTTACGACCTGAAAGAAGTAGAGCGGTGTGATGCGCCCGGCTATTTTTTCAAAAACTGCGTGCATAATATTTCCCTCAAAATATGTGTGTACAGCCTTCTTTATTTTTTGTAGTTATATGTCTTTCTGCAGACGCCCAGTTCTTCGTTGGCGGCGATGACATCAACGGTGACGCGGGAGCCTTCTTTGGAAATGACACCCTGACCCGGGCATTTTTCGTTAAGTTCGGAATCGATGTCAACACCCATGAAGGCCAGACGTTCGCAGACCATCTGACGAACCAAAGTGCCGTGTTCACCGATACCGCCGGTGAAGGCGATGTGGTCCAGGCCACCCATTTCTGCGGCATAGGAACCGATGTAGCGGATGATGCCTTCTACGAAAACATCGATGGCAAGCTGAGCGCGGTCATTACCTTTTTCAGCTTCTTCCTGGATATAGCGCAGGTCGTTGGAGATGCCGGAGATACCAAGGAGACCACCATTTTTTGTAAGACCCTTGGTGATTTCATCCATGCTCATGCCTTCGTCAGCCAGGAAGGGGATGATGAAGGGATCGATGTCGCCGTTTCTGTTGGCGTGGATGATACCGGCCTGAAGGGACATACCAAAAGAGTTGTCCATACTCTGGCCATTGTCGATGGCGCACAGAGAGCAGCTGCCGCCCAGATGGCAGGAAACAGTCTTGCCTGTAGAGCCATAGCGTTCGGTCAGCACATCAGCTACATAGCTGTGGGAAGCACCGTGGTAACCCAGGCGTTCGATGCCGTACTTTTCATACCATTCATAAGGAATGCCGTACATTTTGCGCTTAAGGGGAATAGTGGTGTGGAAAGCTGTCTCGAAGGCACCGATCATCGTGGCATCGGGCAGCACATCACGGAACTGGCGGATAGCTTCCAGATAGGGGATGTTGTGGGCCGGAGCGATGGTCAGATAGTCTTCCATGCCCTTCAGCACATCATCGGTCAGCTCGTGAATGCCGTAATAACCTTTGGAAAGAACGGTTTTGAAACCAACGCGTTCCACTTCTTTGATGTCAGCGATAACACCATTTTCCGGGCTGGTCAGATAGGACAGATACATCTTGATACCATCGGCATAACGGCGGATGGACTGCTTTTCGAGATAGATCTTCTCACAACCGGGTTTCTGATAATGGAATATAGCATCGTCACTGCCGACGCGTTCGATCTTGCCTTCGGCCAGAACGGTTTCTGCGGGCATGTCGAAAAGTTTGAATTTAAGGGAAGTGCTGCCGGCGTTGCAGACAAGTACTTTCATGGAAAACCTCCTGTATTGCTCTTGGAAAATGTCTTTCTGATGCTGTGAATCATTAACACACAGTACTCTTTATCCTACCATGAAGGGGCATTGATTTCAAAGAAAATGGAAAAACAAGGCCTTGATTCACTTGGGATTTTCATGAACCATGCAGTGCTTGATCTCCGGAAATTCCCTCTCCAGAGTCAGGTGGACGATGCGGGCGATATCGTGGGCTTCTCGAAGGGTTTTGTTGCCGTCTACACCGATGGAGACATCCACATAGATCTTAGCTCCGAATTGGCGAGTTTTCAGATCATCGATGGTCAGGATATCTTTCTGTTCCTGGATAACCTGTCGGATAGCATCGATCATTTCCTGGGGACAGGCCTTGTCCACCATCTTGTCGAAGGCACTTTTGTAGATATCAAATGCCGCTTTTTCAATAAATAAGCAGATGACTAACCCAGCCACGGGATCCAGGATGGGGAAGCCAAGTCGCGCGCCCAGGATACCGATGAAGGCACCGATGGATGAGAGAGCATCTGAACGGTGATGCCAGGCATCTGCCATTAAGGCATCGGAATTGATCTTTTTGGCCGCATTTTTCGTAATCTGATACATGGCTTCTTTGGCGATGATGGAGACGATAGCAGCAATCAGAGCAAGGAGACCGGGAATGGCAAGAGTGGCGGCATTTCCTGAAATGATTTTGCGAAGGGCACTGTAACCGATACCACCACCTGTAAGAGCCAGTACGATGGCTAAGGTTGTGGAGGCAACGCACTCCAGACGTTCGTGGCCATAGGGGTGGTTTTGGTCAGCGGCTTTGTTGGCTATGGATACGCCAATCATCACGATGATGGTACTGAAGACATCGGATGCTGAGTGAATGGCGTCAGAAATCATGGCACCGGAATGACCTATGATACCGGCGATGAGTTTAAAGAGTGACAGCAGAAGGTTGACCACGATACTGCCGGTAGATACCCGCATGGCAATCCGACTTGATGATGAAGCAGCTGCCTTTTCTGAATGATTAAGATTTGAAATGTTTGATGTCGTCATACTGAAAACCTCCGGGATAATAAAAAACACCTGTGGAACATCGATAGACGTCTGTCCCACAGATGTTTAATTCATCTGTTGCCTTATGAAGTGGCCCGGCTTTTGGCTTATACCAATGCCTGTTCAGTATGCCTTATAGATAAGGTGTTGATTCATTGTTTCATGAGAGCATAACAGATGTTAGCTCAAGGTGCAAGAACGCATTTTGACATTGTCGCTTAAGGGATCTCGTTTGGAATAATCAAAAAGCAGGTATTGGTCACGGGAGGGCAGATACTCCAGATGAGTCATCTTGCGGCGTTGTTTAGGATCGTAGGTTAGATAGCCCGGCAAATATTTCTGCATCAGCTCTTCATTTTCATAGAAGGCATGAACCTTGGCGAAATCCGTGATCTCAGGAATAGCAAATGCCGGTCGACTCTTGGCATTTTCCCGGAGATAATAGTCCACTGTGAGAGACTCACGGACCCGGTTGAGGAAGGAGTTTCTTCTGTTTGATTTCTTCAATCCTTGTTCCAAGGATGTAGCTGCTCTGGGATTCAATGTGACATTACTGTCGATTGATTTGATTGAATTTGGATCTGAGCCCCATTCTGTACTGAAGTGCAAAGTTACAACTTCATCGGGAACTTCATGTTTTTCGAATACCCACTCTATGAAACTTATCAGATGTTCATATCTTGCACTTCTCTTATGGGAAATGCCGAATAAGCCCTTTTGGTCATAGTAGATCCGGAGAGCATCAAAGAGGTCATAAGGTGTCTCAAATAATGGCTCCAAGAGGGGCAATGTGGTGGTGAACTGCAAGGAATTGTAGTAGACCTCCACCATTTCCTCGATGCCCTTTAATGTCAGCACATCATCGTAGCTAAGCCACTTGGTCTGCAGAACCTCATAGGGTGGACGGCTCTGGCATACCAGTTCATAATCCGGCTGGTTCTGAGCCATGCAAGATCCTTTGAGAACTTTCAGGAAACCAAGCTGCAGCAAGGCACCCTGTAAGCGATAGACATCGTTGAAGGATCGACGGAAACTTGTCAGATCCTCATGGGGAAGTCCGGCAATCAGATCCACATGCTGATGGATGTTGCCGAAACTGTGAATGCGGGTGACCACATCAGCTACTCGATTGAAGTCCATGACACGATGGATCTCTTTGATGGTAGCCAAATTGGTGGATTGGATGCCGATCTCCAGCTGGACCTGGCCGGGACGCATCTTGGCCAGGAGCTCCAGTTCATCATCAGAAATGAGGTCGGCGGCGATCTCAAAGTGAAAATTAGTGATGCCATTGTCATGGTCCAGGATGTACTGCCAGATAGCCATGGCATGGTCTTTCTTGCAATTGAAGGTTCGGTCCACGAACTTGACCTGGGGAATATTTCGATCCAGGAAATATTGCAGTTCCGGCAGAACTTTGTCCAGTGACCGGAAGCGCAGGTGCTTATCAATAGAAGAGAGGCAGTAACTGCAATTGAAGGGGCAGCCACGGCTGCTCTCGTAATAGACAATCTGGTGGTCAGTCTTCAGGTCATCGTTATAGATGAAAGTCAGGTCATCCATAGACATGGGAAGACGATCCGGGTTGGAGAGGATGCTGTTACCGGAGCGATAGGTGAGGCCGGCGATATTTTTAAAGTGACTGTTTTTTTCCTGATAAGCCAGGCACAATTCAAGAAATGTCTGTTCCCCTTCACCGCGCATGACACCGTCCACTTCCGGCAGGCGGGTCAGAACATTTTCTGCATCAAAAGAAACCTCCGGCCCACCAACATAGATGTTGAGCGAAGGCATGACTTTCTTGATCTCACGAATCACAGTTTCTGTGTAAGCGATGTTCCAGATATAGCAGGAGAAACACAGAACATCCGGCTTCTGTCGATAGATACCGGCCAGGATATCGTCCACATTCTGGTTGATGGTGTACTCAGCTGTATCGATGATGATGTCTGAGGAGTCTTTCTCGCCAAGCTGCTTCTTGTTGTTGTCAGACAGATTCTTCCGGTCAGCATCAGTGAGAGTATCTGCCTCGCACGGACAGGTGGAGTCAGTATATAACCGTGCCTGTGCATAAGCCTTCAGGCTATGGATAGCCGGATTCGTGTGAATGTATTTTGAATTAATAGCACATAGCAAAATCTTCATGTTGGCTATTATACCCCAGTCAGAGGGTTTTTGACCATCGATAGCATAAATGGTACAATCAGAAGGCGCGTGATTTCCTGTGTTATACGTGAGTGATGGTCATCAGCAATAATCATCAGTATTCATCAAGGATTTCACAAAGACACAATTGTGCATGCGAGATACATTAATTGGGAGACACTTATGAATTTATATCTGATCGCAGCTTATTTCTTGATCTATTCCTTCCTGGGGTGGGCCGTGGAAGTTATTTACCACGTTCTAAAACAGGGTATCATCGTTAACCGTGGTTATCTGAATGGCCCGGTTTGTCCCATCTATGGCTTCGGTATGCTGGCCATTATTTTCACAGTAGGTCCCTATGAAGACAACACCTTGCTGGTATTTATCGGTGGTATGATTTTGTCCACCGTCATCGAGTTGATCGGTGGCTGGGCCTTGTTCCATTTCTTCCATATGCGTTGGTGGGATTACACCAAGGAACCCTTGAATCTGGGTGGCTATATTTGCGCCAGATTTACTATTTTCTGGGGTATCGGTACCGTGCTTGTCATGGATATTGCTCATCCTCTGGTTTATACATTTGTTTATCTGATTCCCACAGGTATCGGCATCATTCTCATGATTGGTCTCTACGCTGTTTATGTGGTGGATATGGTAGCCACAACCATGACTGTCATGAAGATGAAGAAGGAATTCGAACGTCTGGAACAGATGGCCGCCGCTATGCGTCGTGTCAGTGACAGCCTGACTCAGAAGATCGGCGACAAGACCATGTCTGTGGACCAGAAGATGGACGAGACTCGTGTCCAGGTAGCTCTGGGTAAGGCTGAACTTCGTGACAAGTTCGAAGAAACACAGGAGGGTATCGAGAAGTCTCTGGCAGAAGCCAAGGTTGAACGTGCCATTCGCAAAGAAGAGAGACAGACTCATCGTGAAGAGTATATTCACATGGCCAAGGAAGAACTGGAAGAGAAGTATCTTGAGCTTATGATCAAACGTGAGGAAGTGGTCAAACGTCTCACAGCAAGCAAGTTCTTCGGCAGCGGCCGTATCCTGAATGCATTCCCCAATCTTAAATCAGTACCGGGCCTCAAGAAAGTGACAGGCTTGGTCAACCGAAAGGAAAATGAAAATGGCTAAATGGTATGAACAGGCAGTCTTTTATCATATTTATCCCCTTGGTCTGACAGGGGCCCCCTTTAATAATGATTGCTTAGGTAAGTCAGCTGAAGAACTGGCCAAGCCTCATCGCTTTGAAGAGCTCTTTGACTGGATTCCCCATATTGCTGAACTTGGTTGTACAGCCATCTATATCGGTCCCTTATTTGAGTCCGGCACTCATGGCTATGACACCATTGATTACAAGAAAGTGGACAGCCGTCTGGGTACCAATGAGGACTTTATTGAGTTCGTTAAGCGTGCTCATGCCGCCGGCATTAAGGTGGTGGTAGATGGTGTCTTTAACCACACCGGTCGTGGCGTCTTTGCCTTCGAAGATCTGAGAGTCAATCGTGAGAATTCACCGTATCGCTACTGGTATCGTGATGTGAGTTTCGAGGGTAATACCTGTTTCAACGATGGCTTCTGGTATCAGGCCTGGCATAACATTCATGATCTGCCGGCTCTGAATCAGTGGAATGAAGATGTTCGTCAGTATATTTTCAGTGTCATTCGTTTCTGGATCCATGAGTTTGATATTGATGGTATTCGACTGGATAGTGCAGACTGTCTGGACTTTAATTTCCTGCGAGATATCTGCAGTGTAGCCCGTTATGAGAAGGAAGACTTCTGGATGATGGGTGAGCTGATCCATGGTGACTATGCCCGTTGGATCAACGGTGGTCTGCTGGATTCCTCAACTAACTATGAGCTTCATAAAGGCTTGTTCTCAGGCCATAACGATCATAATTATTTCGAAATCGCCCACAGTATCCGTCGTCAGTTTGATGCCAATGGTGGTATCTATAAGGGCATGCACCTGTATACTTTCGTTGATAACCATGACGTGGATCGTCTGGCCAGCAAGCTTAATGAGAAGGCTCATCTGCCCCTGGTCTGGACTTTGCTCTTCACACTGCCCGGCATTCCGGCTATCTATTACGGTAGTGAGTGGGGCATCGAAGGCCGCAAGAATGGTCCCGATGACAGTCCCATGCGTCCTCGCCTGATTCTGTCTGAGATGGAGGCTAATCCTCCTGTTCCGGGTCTGGCAGAATTCATCAGCAAGCTTGCCGCCCTTAAGAAAGAGGATCTGGCTCTGACCTATGGCCGTTATCAGGAACTGCTGCTGACCAATCGCCAGTACGCATACGCTCGTATCCTGGACGACCACGCCGTGGTGGTGGCAGCCAATAATGATCCCAACCCCGCTGAGATGTGGTTCAATTGCCCCCTGTGCCGCGGCAATGCCAAGCTGGAAGATGTCTTGAAGAAGGATGTTTGCCAAGATGCCGGTGATAGCCAAGCTTGCGATCTGGATGGAGAAATCCTGGATGGCCGCATTCATGTGGCAATCCCCGGACACACCGTGAGAGTGTTTATGATTTAAAAAAGAAGAGGTCGTGAAACCTAATACGTTTCACGACCTTTTTCTCTTTGACCTGAGGGTAGAGGAAGCATGTTTGGGCCCTCCTCTGCAAACACCTCTTGCTTTGCATCAGGCTGAGAGGGTAGAGGGGCTTGTTTTTGGTTCTCTCTGTAAACATCCCCTGGCTTGTATCGGCCATGGAGGGTAGAGGAAGCATGTTTGGATCCCTCTCTGCAAACATCCCCTGGCTTGTATCGGCCATGGAGGGTAGAGAAGGCATGTTTGGGTCCCTCTCTGCAAACACCCTCTGCATTGTATCGGCTACGGAGGGTAGAGGAAGCATGTTTGATCCACGCTCTGTAAACACCCCGTCTTTATGCGTTCTCCCTCAGCCACATCAGGACCTTTTCAGGGCTGGCGGGCAGTTCCCGGACGGTCATGCCGATGGCATCACGGATAGCATTGGTGATGGCGGGGGTGCCGGGGATGCAGACCACTTCACCCATGCCGCCGGCGCCGTAGGGGCCTTCACGTTCGATGGTTTCGATGGGAGTGACCTTGCAGACACGAGGCATGTCTTTGGTGGTGGGGACCATGTAGGTCTGGAGATTCTTGGTCAGGACACGGCTTTCCTGATCCATACGGAAGTCTTCCATAAGGGCATAGCCAAGAGCCATGGAAGTGCCGCCTTCAGCCTGGCCTTCATAGCCCAGACGGTTGACCACAGTACCGACTGCCGGCAGGATCTCGCTTTCGATGACCTGAGTCTGACCTGTCAGAGTATTGACTTCGACACCTACGATATGAGCACAGTAGCCATAGATATAGTGGACGCCGAAGGGCAGGTGCTTGTTTGTTTCAGGAACATGATACTTGCCCTGAACAGTGTGCTTCTCCGGAGGCAGCAGCTTGTAGATTTCTGCCCAGGTGACCAGGCGGCCATCGCAAAGATAACCATCGAAGTCCAGTGCCACATGACGATAAGATTTCTTCAATTCTTCAGCAGCATAGTCCTGCATGGTGTCGAAGGCTATCCACATGGCATTACCTGCTGTCAGGGTACTGCGGGAAGCAACCGTGCCGCCGGCATCAGGGGTGGTATCCGTGTCACCTACCAGCACTTGGATCTGATCATAGGAGACCTGGGCCTTCTCGGCTGCCAGAATATGACAGGTGGTAACTACACCCTGACCCATTTCTACAGCACCGGTGCTGACAGAGAAATGTCCGTCTTCATGGAGCTTAACATCCACGATACAGTAGTCGGGACAGAAGTTGCCCATGCCTACACCCTGCAAAGCCCAGCCGAAGCCAATACCGCGTTTAAGATAAGGTTTGGCAGCAGCTGCCTTGAAGGCTTCTTTATTCTTGTAGAGGTTAGTGTTGCGCACCACGTCATAACTGACAGCCAGACCATCACTGCCACCGAAGCGGTGAGTCATGGACAGGGGCTGACCGGTGCGGATCTGGTTCATTTCACGGAAGTCCAGAGAATCCATGCCAAGCTTTGCAGCCAGCTCATCCATCTGAGATTCCAGAGCATAGCAGATCTGGTTACAGCCAAAACCGCGGAAAGCACCGCAGTGGGCATTATTGGTGTAAGCGATATCCCCTTCAATATGAACATTGGGGAAGCGATAGACACCGGCTGAGTGCTCAATAGTGAAGCAGAAAATAGCCGGGTTGGCAGCCACGAAGGGGCCGCCGTCAGCAGTAAATACTACTTCATGAGCCAGCAGGTGACCTTCTTTATCGGCAGCGGTTTTGACGTGGAACTGATAGGGTACACGCTTAGCGCTGGTAAGGAAGGATTCTTCACGATTCATATGAACGCGAACGGCGTGTTTCAGTTTCCAGGCAGCTACAGCTGCGGCAGGCTGGATAGTCATATCGTGCTTACTGCCGAAACCACCGCCCTGATAACCGGCGTGAATGATCACCTGGCCTTCCGGCAGGTCCATGACGTGAGCAATTTCAGTGCGATCCAGGTGGGGATACTGCAGAGAGCCCCAAAGCTCCAACTGACCATTTTCATTAACGGTGGCTACAGCGATATCTGTCTCCAGATAGACATGCTCTTCATAAGGGGTCTTGTAGTCATTTTCCGCCACGATCACATCAGGGTCATTGAAGATCTTCTCAACATTTCCTACAGAATAGTCTACACGGGAGATCTTGTTGTGGCCGGCTGTCTCTGTGCCGGGCAGGGGGATGCGTTCTGTGGAAGAATCTGTCATGGCTTTCACAGAATCGCTGACGGTTTCAAGGACAGTGTAATCCACATGAACCTTGGAGACGGCAGAGCGGGCCTGTCTTTCTGTCTTGGCCACAACCATAGCCACCACATCGCCAAGATAGCGGACTTTTTCTTTACAGTAGACCGGCTGTTCCGGACCACAGATGCCGAAACCATTAATGCCGGGGACATCTTTCCATGTGATAACATCAATGACACCGGGCTTTTTCAGAGCTTCTTCCACATTAATGTCATTGATTAGGGCATGTGGCACAGAGGCGAAGACCAGAGCGCCGTGATACATATCGTCGATCTTAAGATCACTGGGATAAGTCAGTTGACCGGTTACTTTAGTCAGGCCGTCATCTCGTACGATTTTGCGGCCAACATAACGAAGTTCACTCATCTTACTACCTCACCTTTCCTGATAATGCAGATAAATAAGGTTGGTCAGCACCTCGCGACGATAGGCAGCGGAGGCGCGAACATCGTCGATGGGGCAAATGTCTTCAGCCATGGCAGAGGCGAAGTCCTCTCTTGTCATGCCTTCTTTAGCAAATAATGCTTCGCTTTGAAGGGCACGTTTGACAGTGGGACCTACGGAACCGCAGGCGATACGGACACCAAAGTCGGGGTGGGAGATGACAGCGCAGTCAGCGATAGAGATCTGCAGAGCATTTCTGACACCAACTTTGTCGTAGGTGCCTTTCCAGGCTTTGCCCTCTAAGGGAATGATGAACTCAGTCAGCAGTTCATTATCTTCTTTGACGGTGCGGCCGGGACGGGTAGCGATGTCTTCAACCGGAACCAGACGTTCTCCATTGACGGAGAGGAAACGTGCTGAAGCACCGGCAGCTACCAGTGAAGGAATGGTGTCACCGGCGGGAGAAGCGTTGATGACATTGCCGGCGATGGTGCCACGTTTACGGATTTGGGGAGATCCTACATGGGCGCAGGCATCAGCCAGAGTGGGCATATATTCTTTCACCAGGTCGTTATGGCGAAGCTCCTCGTGGGTGCAAAGGGCACCGATGACCAGATCGCCGTCACGCATTTCCACGGAACCCAGCTCATTCTTAAGAAGCTGGATGTCCATAAGGGCAGCATCCTTGTGGGCACCGGCTCTCATCTGAGGCACGATGTCAGTGCCGCCGCCAAGAATCTTCCAGGTTTCCTTATTTAATAAGTCCAGTGCTTCCTCAAGAGAGCTAACACGATAGTATTTGCTGATATTTAACATGATGCGGCCATCCTTTCTGCTGCTAATTTTACGGCTTCCACGATCTTAACGTAGCCGGTGCAGCGGCAGATATTTCCCTCCAAAGCTTCCCTGATTTCTTCTTCAGTGGGAGTGGGATTCTTGATCAGCAATCCCTTGGCAGACATAACCATGCCGGGAGTGCAGAAACCACATTGGATGGCACCGGCATCCAGGAAGGCCTGCTGAATCACGTCCAGTTCGCCTTCTTTGGCCAGTCCTTCGATGGTCAGGATTCGGTGGCCATTGGCTTGCATGGCCAGCACCAGACAGGCATGTACAGCTTCATCATCCATCAGGATGGTGCAGGCACCGCATTCGCCCTGTCCGCAGCCTTCTTTAGTGCCGCAGAGGTTGAACTGGTCCCGCAGCAGGTCCACCAGGCGGGTGGTATTTTCAACATGGCAGGAGACGTCCTCTCCGTTTAGATTAATATTAATAACTGCCATAAGAGACTCCTTTTTTTTTTGAATGCATTCAAATAACAGATATATCTTAATTATAGGATTCAAAAAGGAATTAGTCATGTGTTAAAAAAATGTAAGTCGGTACTGAACCAATGTGTGGACTTGCTAGTATGCAACCCGATTATGTCATATACATTGCTGCTGAATAGTTGGCAATAATGTCAATCAAGGCATCTTCTGAAATGGGTTCTTTATCCATTAACCAGCGAGTGATGGTAGCTGTGGCAGCTACGTTTTGAAAATAGACACGATAGTATTTTTCATGACTGTAACCCACATTATCCAGCAGCAAGTTGATTTGTTCATCAACAAATATATGGGCATAGTTCTGCGAGTTTTCTACGGTCAGGAAGGTGTTCAAGACTCGGTTGCTGCGAAAGTGGTGAATATAAGAACGAATAACCTGGCGAGGAATAGAGGAGACAGGTTCTTGGGAGTATGCTTTATTGGTGGCTTCATCCATACATATGGCCATCACCTGGTCATGAATGATATCCCGGATCAGGGCATCCATATAAGGGTAATGGTCGTAGAAAGTTGAACGATTGATGTTAGCTTTCGAACAGAGCTCCTGAGCTGTGATTTTTGAGGGGGGCTGAGTTTCCATCAGAGCAATGAAAGCTGCCTTGATCTTCTTGTCTGTTTCTTTTCTTCTGGTATCCATAGACGCTCCTGGTGACTTTTCCAACAAATGATGGAAAATGTTGGTTGATAACAGTTTAACAATCTATAAAATGAGAAGCAACAGATAATTATTTCTTTCCAGGAGGACATTTTTGTGAAATTAGAAGGTAAATCCATTGTTGTTACAGGTGCATCTTCCG
>JAGHUB010000202.1 GCA_018065025.1 Candidatus Equihabitans merdae | reverse complement strand
TACGGTTATCGGCGGTAAGGCCGGTACCACATCTGTAGCCGGTCATTGTCTGGCTTTGGCATCCCAGAATGCCTATGGTGAGCTTTATATCACCATTGTTTTGAAGGCCAGAAGTACAGACAATTTGTACAATGACATGAACACTCTGCTGTCTGTCATTTGAACAAGTTTTATAAAAAGATTAGGGGATAAAGCGGGTTCCACCTTGTATTTTCCCTTCCTATCAACTATAATATTTTTAATATTCAGGCACTCGTTTATCGTTTGTCAAAAGGAGGTCACTGACATGGTTCATTTAATTCTCGGCAACAAGGGCAAGGGCAAAACAAAGGTCGTTATCGACAATGCTAATGCTATGATCAAAGAAGCTAAGGGTAGCATCGTATACATTGACCAGAGCCTGCGTCACATGTATGAATTGAATAATAAAATCAGATTAGTTAATATCAAAGATTACGGTATCAAGAACAAAGACGAGATGATCGGTTTCATTTCCGGTATCATTTCACAGAACAGAGACATCGAGTACCTGTATATGGATGGTCTGCTGAAGCTCGATGATGTTAATGCTGAAGACGTCGATTATGTTGTACGCAAGCTGGATAGCATCTGTGCAACTTACAAAATAGATATGACAGTCAGCCTTTCACTGAACGCTGACGACCTTGCTGAAGACCTTCGTGAGATGGTTCAGACAGCTCTTTAATTAAGGATCGGGAGGAAGGTCCCAGATTGGATCCTAAAAAAAGAGACAATCGAATAGCATCAAAAAATAGTCGCGAGCCTGTGTTGAAACGGCGAATTCCGGTCAACATAGGCACGATTATTTTTGGTGCTATTTTTTTGTATATCGTTATATCTCTGGTGCTTTACATCACTTCTACCCATGTTGTATCTTATATGGTTACCAGCGGACCTCTTTCATCCAATAAAGAGTACACAGCCCTGGTCATCCGTTCTGAAGAAGTGATCACCACAGATACCGGCGGTTACATGACCTATTATGCTTCCGAAAATGCCAAGGTTAGAAAGACCGGTTCTGTTTATGGGCTGAGTCAGTCACCTATGACCTTTGAAGATGCTCCTATGGATGAAGAGACTCTGGATGGTCTTAAGAACAGCATGCGTTCATTCTCCGGAAGTTTTGATCCCATCAACTTCAGAGAGACTTACAACTTCAAGTATAAGATCAAGGGGGACATTCTTAGTGCTTACATGAAGAATATCCGTCAGGACGATAGCAGCACAGCCGTTACTATGGGGGCTCAGACTATCTATGTGGCCCCGGATGATGGTACCGTTGTATATTCTGTGGACGGTTATGAAGACTTTGACCTGACCACTATGACAGCAGATAAGCTGGATCGTAAGACTTATGCCAAGACAGACTTAAAGACAGATGAATCCGTGGCTGCAGGAGATGCTGTTTATAAGCTGGTAACATCAGATTCATGGTCTATCATTATTCCACTAACATCCCGACAGATTACTGATCTGGATGGTCGCACATCCATCCGTGTCAAATTCCTGAAGGATAATAATACAGCTGTCGGCAGCTTATCCATCTTCAAGGGTGCCGACGATCAGTATTATGGCAATATCTCTTTCAATAATGGTATGGTTCGTTACATAAACGACCGTTTCCTGGAGATCGAACTTGTCACCAATACCAGAAGTGGTCTGAAGGTACCTATTTCATCCATCACCCATAAGCAGTTCTATCTGATTCCTGAAACCTATGCTACCGAGGGCGGTGACAGCAACAAGATCGGTTTCCTTAAGCAGCAAATAGATGACGAAGGGAATGTCAGTACTGTCTTTACATCCACAACTCTTTATGAGCACAAGGATGGTTACTACTACGTGGATACCACCGAATTCTCGGAAGGTGACGTTATTATCGGCGGCAGTGATGATGACGAATACCGTATTGGTGAGAAAGCCAATCTGGAAGGCGTTTACAGTCTGAATAAGGGTTATGCCATTTTCAGAAAGGTTATCATCATGGATAAGAACGAAGACTATTGTATCGTTGAAAAAGGTACGCCATTTGGTATATCCCAATACGATTACATCGTACTGAATGCTTCACAGGTGAAAGAAGACGAGATTACATACGGAAACAGAGGTTAATATGATAGTTGAAAATATGAATCGCATCAAAAAGAATATCGAAGACAGCTGTATCGCCTGCGGTAGAGATCCCAAAGAAGCCATGCTGCTGGCCGTATCCAAGACAAAACCGGCTGAGATGATCCAGACACTGTATAACGAAGGCCATCGTGATTTTGGTGAAAACTATGTCCAGGAATTACGTGAGAAAGAAGCCATTCTGCCTAAGGATATCCGCTGGCATATGATCGGTCATCTGCAGCGCAACAAGGTCAAATATATTGCTCCTTTTGTTACTATGATCCACTCAGTGGATACAGAAGAACTGGCTTTGACCATTGAAAAAGAAGCAGCAAAAAATGATCGTATCATCCCCATTCTTCTGGAGGTCAATGTAGCCGGTGAAGAGACAAAATATGGCTTAAAACCTGAAGAAACAGCTGCTTTGGCAGAGTTTGTAGGCACACTTCCCCATGTCAAATACTGCGGTTTGATGACCAGCGCACCCTTCCTGGAAGACCCGGAAGATGACCGCATTTACTTTAGGAAGCTAAAGGAATTAAGTGTTGACATAAATAATAAGAACATCGATAATATAAACGGAAATGTGCTCAGCATGGGTATGTCCAATGATTATCGCGTGGCTGTTGAGGAAGGTTCAACCATCATTCGAGTAGGAACAGACATATTCGGAGCACGTAATTATAATAAGTGAAACGGAGAGATTCATGGGCCTTTTAGATAGATTTTTGGATGCCATCAAACTTAATGACGACGATGAAGATTTCTTCGATGATGACTTTGAAGAGGAAGTAGAAGAGAAGCCCAAGAGTCGCTTTTTCAAGGGTTTTGATGATGACGATGAAGATTTCTTTGATGATGAAGAAGACGACATCCCGGTAAAGAAAAAACCGTCAGTCAGAAAGTCTTCTTCTACTAAGGATACCCTTTCTTACGGCAGAGCACCTAAGAAGGAAAAACCCGCAAAGAAGTCCAAGATCACACCCATGAAGAAGGGACGTTCAGTATCTCCTATGGAGGTCAATGTTATTCGTCCAGAATCTATGGAAGATACAAAGGATATTGCCGATACACTTCTGGATAAGTGCACGGTTGTTCTTAATCTTGAAGGACTGGATGTGGACAATGCTCAGCGTATCATCGACTTCACATGCGGTGCCTGCTATTCTTTAGGCGGTGCTTTGCAGAAGATCTCGGGTTACATCTATATCATTACCCCCGAATCAGTTGATATTTCCGGCGATTATGAAGAATTACTTAATGGTACTTTTGATCTGCCGTCGATGAAATCACGTTATTAATTAAAGGGAGAGTATGAGGACATCGGCTATTGTTCGATGTCCTTTTATATTTAGAATCAATGAAAGAATTAACAATTAATACCAGTGATCATGAACAGTACCGTATTGTTCTGACAGACAGCTATGACAATCTCAATGATGAGTTTAGAAGAGCTGATCTTAAGCCGGATAAGATCGGTCTGATCGCTGATACCAATACAGCGCCTTTATATGCTGAAGAAGTAAGCGGCATTCTTAAAGAGGTGGCTCCTGTTACCGTCGTCACCATTCCTGCAGGTGAAGCTTACAAGAATCTGGAAACCGTTTCTTTAGTTTATGATGCTCTGGTTGAGAATCATTTTACAAGAAAGAGTCTGTTGGTATCTCTTGGCGGCGGTGTCTGTGGTGATCTGACAGGTTTTATTTCTGCAACTTACATGAGAGGTATTCCTTTCGTTCAGATGCCTACTACACTTTTGTCTCAGGTTGATGCCTCCATCGGTGGTAAAACCGGTTTCGATTATAAAGGCTTCAAAAATATGATCGGAGCCTTCCATATGCCGTCTCTGGTTTATATTAATATGAATGTCCTTAAGTCACTGCCTGAACGTGAAGTCAGAAGTGGTTTGGCTGAGGTTGTTAAAGCCGGCATCATCCTGAACAAACCCTATTACGAATGGCTGAAAGCCCATGTTAAAGAGATTCAGGCTTTTGATCCTGAAATCTGCACAGAGATGGTCTATGAGGCCTGTCGCGTTAAGCAGATGGTGGTAGAGGAAGATCCTTTTGAGAAGGGGAAGCGTATGCTCTTAAACTATGGTCATACACTGGGTCATGCCGTGGAAAGAGGTTTTGATTTCAAGATGACACATGGTGAATGTGTTGGGGTAGGTATGCTTTATGCGACTTATATCAGCCTTAAGAAGGGATTGATTTCTGAGGAAGAATATCAGGATGTTATCGATACTTGCCGTCTCTTCAATTTGCCTGAAGATGCCGTTGATCCGGAAAGCGGAGATGTTCTGACAACAGAAGTCGTTCTTAAAAATGCGGCATCTGATAAGAAGGTTCAGAACGGGGTAATTAAGTTTGTTCTCCTTCATGCTATCGGTGATGCTTTTGTATCCGATGATGTGTCTCGTGATGAGATGACTGAGGCTATTGATTATTTCCATCATTCAGAGGTGCTGTCATGAAAATCATACGTAAATTGATGCCCATGATCATCATTGCAGTCATTATTGTTGTGGTGGATCTGCTGACCAAAGTCTGGGCAGAAAGAGCATTGGCCGCAGGCCCTATCGTATTAATTCCGGGTGTTCTGGAGTTTTCATTTCTCAGAAACTTCGGGGCTGCTTTCGGGTCCTTACAGGGTGCGCGTTTCTTCTTCCTGATTATTACAGCTGTCTTTATGGCTGCTGTATTATATGTAACCATTAAGATGCCTTCAGATAGAAATACAGAGCCTTATACTTCTGTCTGGCTCTCCTGGCAGGGGGTGCAATAGGTAATCTTATCGATCGTGTCTTCCTTGGCAGTGTCAGAGACTTTATTTATTTCAAATTGATCAATTTCCCGGTCTTTAATGTGGCAGATATCGCCGTAACCTGCTCAGCATTTATACTGGTATATCTTGTCCTTATTTATTATAAAGACGAAGACTTTGCTTTCTTAAATCTCAAAGCCAAGGATCAGAAACATGAGTGAACAGTATACATTTTCTGTAGAATCTGAAAGTGGTGTTCGTCTGGATCGATGGCTCAGCGATCGCTTGACCGACATGTCTCGTTCAAGAATATCTGCTCTTATTGATGAGGGAAAAGTTCTTGTTAATGAAAAGCAGGCCAAACCTTCATTGAAGCTAAAGAGCGGAGATCAGGTCAGTGTGGAAATTCCGGAACCGGTATCGGCTGAGATCAAGGCTGTTCCCATGGATCTGGATATTCTCTATGAGGATGAGGATATTCTCATTGTCAATAAGCCCAAGGGCATGGTAGTACATCCATCAGCCGGTCATATCGATGACACTTTGGTCAATGGTATCATGCATTATTGCGGAGAGGATCTTTCCGGTATTAACGGTGTCATGCGTCCTGGCATTGTCCATCGTATTGACAAGGACACTACAGGTTCGCTGGTGATCTGCAAAAACGATCAGGCTCATCAGGTTATCGCCGATCGACTTAAGGTCCATGATATCGAACGTGTTTATCGAGGCATCGTTATCGGCCACCTTAAGGAAGATGAAGGCATTATTGACGCTCCCATCGGTCGAGATGAGAAGAATCGTAAGCGCATGGCTATCGACCGAAAGAACGGAAAGCATGCGGTTACCCATTATCGTGTGATACAGAGGCTTAAGGGCTATGATGACTGTGAATTCCGTCTGGAGACAGGTCGAACCCACCAGATTCGAGTTCATTTAAGCAGTCTGGGTCATCCCTTGCTAGGTGATGAAGTGTATGGTCCTTCCAAATGTCCTTTTAAGTTACAAGGTCAGACGCTTCATGCCATGACCATAGGTTTTGAACATCCTCGAGATGGACATTATGTCAGCGTTTCGGCACCATTGCCGGACTATTATGTTAAACTAATAAAAAAGCTTGAAGAGTAGGTGAACAGATGAAATTTAAGATTAAATCTCCATACGCAAAGGTTGGTATCACCGCATTTCTCGTTATTGCCAGCAGTATGTTCCTTGTTTTTCTTCTTTTTGAAAGAAGTTCTGCTTTGGAACTGTTTACAAAGATCTGGCATGTATTTGAACCTATTGTCTACGGTTTACTTATTGCTTATATCTTGAATCCTATCATGCAGATTTTTGAAAAGGTCTTGCTTTGGATCGTTTATAAGCTTAAGAAGAGCCCAAGCAAAAAGGGTCGAATCGCTATTCGCGCTATCGCAGACTTCGGTTCATTATTTTTCCTGCTTTATCTGTTCTATGCCTTGATCGCTATGATCATTCCCCAGCTGGTGGAAAGCTTCCAGAATCTTTCACGAAGCTATCCGATCTACTTTGCCAATATTACCCACTGGTTGGAAGGTCTTATCGCCAACATGCATCTGGATAGCTCTGTTGCAGAAGCGGTTAATAAGATTGGTGTCGATGTTTCTGACTGGGTGGCAAACAAGATCATTCCTTCCGTTGACGTTATCGTAGAAACTGTTACCGGTACACTTGTCAACGTAGCTGTTTTCTTCAAAAACAGTTTCCTTGGTATGATCGTGGCCATTTACTTCCTTATGATCAAGGAGCGTCTCAAAGCCAGATTCAAACGTCTGAATTATGCTTTATTTAGCATTAATACAGGCAATCAGATCCTGAATAATCTGAGACTTGTTAATGAGAAGTTCGGCGGTTTCATCATCGGTAAGGTGGTTGACTCTATCATCATCGGTATCATCTGTTACTTCTGTATGCTGGTGCTGCGCCTGCCTTATCCCATGCTGATTTCCGTTTTCATCGGCATCACCAATATTATTCCGGTATTTGGTCCCTTTATCGGTGCCATTCCCTCTATCATCCTGATCCTGGGTGTTAATCCCATGCAGGCTCTGTATTTCCTGATT
>JAGHUB010000068.1 GCA_018065025.1 Candidatus Equihabitans merdae | reverse complement strand
TTTCTCATCCTGGTCATTTTCCGAGGATAATGGTTCGGTAGGGGATTATGATCTGCCTTCAGCCGACAGCCTGGTAGCCCGCCTGGGTGATAAGGGTACGGGAAATGATCGTTTCCGCATCCGCTTCAGCAAGGGTGACGAGGCAAATGCCATTCAAGTCTGGGAAATCCGGAACAAATAGTCGTCTGGCGACGTGGACTGCCCCCTATACAGGTGCTATAATAAACCGCGTATACATCAAAACTAATCGGAGGTCAAACATGTTAAAAAAGAGTTTGCGCGCGTTTTCTGCGATCATGCTTACCGCGCTTTTAACAACTACTTCTGTTTTCGCAGCCGATCGTTCCTTTACTTACGGTGACGATCCCATAAATCTGGTGAAAGATGCTTTTCAGATTCCCGCCGGCACAGGCAATAGCACTGATGTGTCCCTGTCCGGTACCGGTAGATTTGAGATTGCAAATGATACCTATTGTGTCGTAGGCGACCTGACCATCGTTGATGGCCAGATCACAGATGCTCAGATTACTGACGGATCCATTGTAGGTCTTTACGACTCCCAGGAAGAAAACGAAGCAGTTCTCACCTATAAGCTTTCTGTAAATGACATTGGCGGTGGCTCTTCCTTCAGAGAAATTGGCCAGCCCGTTACCATTGAACTTCATAAGGGCGAGGCCATTATGGGACTAATAGAAACTCCTGAGGCCCTGGCTGCAGATCAGCCCATCCATCTTTCCGTAGATGTGAAGGATTCTTACGAAACCAGATTGAATTCCTTCAAGCTTTCTTTGGAAAATGCCGGTATCATCTATCCCTTCCATTTCATGGACTGGGGTCTTTACCAGTTCGATCTGCCCAACAAGATTGAAGTCGAAAATGATGGAGAGACTGAGCAGGTTCAGCCTATGTTCGAAACCGGTCCCCAGACCCTGACCCTGGGCTACGAAGGCAATCTTTGCCTGAACAGCACTTCCATGGAATTCGAAACCACCATCTACACTCACGCTACTGTTCTGGATGCCAGTCTGGTAAAGGCTTCTGATGAAACCGCCACTCTTACCGGAACTTTAGGTTATATCGATGGCGATAGTAAAGTAGCTACTCCTCTTGCCAATGCGGATCTGGCTCTCTCTTCCGGTGATAATGCTTTGACTACAGTCAAGACTGATGAAGCCGGTAATTTCACAGCAAGTGTTCAGATTGCTGATCTTCAGACCATGGCCACTGAGACCGAAGACGGTATCGCTTTTTGTTCAGTAGATCCCAACGCTCTGTATGTTGAAGCATCTTATGCCGGCGACTCAGAAAACTATGCCTACACACCGGTTCTCGTCAAGACAGCTTTATCAGATCCTGACAACGGAAGCCAGACACCTGCCAATCCGGGAACTAACACTACTTCCGGCAATGGTTCTTACACCTTTGGCGGTAACTCTACAACCGGCCTTGGTAATACCACTAACAACGGCAATACAAGCGGCAATGGTTCTATCGGAACAAACAACCGCACCAACGGTACTTATAATTCAGGCAACAAAACATCAAACGGCAACAACAGAAACGGATCCTATTCAGGCGGCACCTACAGCTACGGCGGTGGCAATGGTAATGGCACCGGCACCAGCACAGGCTCCTCCACAGGTCCTAAGACAGGTGACAGCGGTCATGTCGGTTACTACCTGCTGATGATGATCCTGGCTGCAGGCGCAGTGCTTGGTCTGAAGAAAAAGAAAGCTGCTTGATAAAGCATTAACCACAAATCATAACCGTCTCAATTCCTTGTAGACTAAGGAGTTGAGGCGGTTTTATATTTCTTCAGAACAAGATACAGGGTGGACAAAACGCGTTGGTCTGTCGCCAGAATTATGATAGAATAATCGGGTATGCATACAAGAAATAATAAGGGAGGCATTAATCATGGGAATTAGCATTCAGAAACTCATTGATATGGCTACGAGTCTTGGCGGCAAGATTCTTCTTGCTATCGTAGTTCTCATCGTCGGTAACATTATCATCAAAATGATCTTAAAGTGTCTCAACAAAACTGGTGCCATGGACAAGATCGACATCACTGTGGCACACTTTGTTCAGAACTTCGTCAAGTGTGGACTCTACGTCGTGCTCTTTGTTTCCATCATCGGCATTCTTGGTGTACCTATGGCCTCTATCGTCACCGTTATGGCTTCTGCCGGCGTGGCCATCGGTCTGGCTCTACAGGGTGCGCTTTCCAATCTGGCCGGCGGCATCATGATCCTGGTCTTCCGTCCTTTCAACGTGGATGACTATGTAGAAGCTGCCGGTGTGGAAGGCACCATCAAGGAAGTCCATCTCTTCTACACTGTCTTCATCACCGTTGACAACAAGCGCATCACTGTTCCTAACGGAAGCCTGATGAATGCCAATGTCACCAACTACTCATCTGAACCCAACCGCCGCGTAGATCTGAAATTTGCCTGCGCTAAGTCAGAATCTCCCGCTAAGATTCAGGCCATCATGATGGATGTGATGAAGAATCATGAACTGATCATGACTGATCCGGAACCCTTCGCCCGCATCAGCGGCGGCTCCAATGAAGCCATGGAATTTACCGTTCGTGCCTGGTGCAAGAACGACGACTACTGGACAGTCTACTTCGATCTGAACCAGAAGATCGTAGAAGCCCTTGGCGAAAACGGCGTACAGGGACCGGCTGTGAGAGTTGTGCAGTAAT
>JAGHUB010000138.1 GCA_018065025.1 Candidatus Equihabitans merdae | reverse complement strand
GAGTCATAACCGCGGTATTCCAGCTTGCTCAGACCATCCAGCAGGATCGGTGCAGCCTGTTCATTTCCTATATAACCTACGATTCCGCACATATAGAGAATCCTTTCTACTAGTTCTTCCCTATTGTTTGTGTTGGCTCCATCCACAGCCTATGCGGAAAATGTGCAGGATATGAACATTTTCTATGGCTTGTGTGGATAAAACTACGCAACCCCTTCAGGTCGCAACATACCATTCTCATTTTATCAGAAAATGTGGGTAAAGTCAGCAGTTAAGCATATTTCACCGGATATCATGGGTACAAAAACAGCCTCCCATTTCAGCAAATATTACGGGAGGCTGTTCTCATCAGAATAAGTCGTGTCGATAAATGTTTAGCATTCCAGCATCATGCGGACGATTTCTTCGTTGGTTCCCTTCATGCCGTCACAACCTAAGCGGCCGATGTTCTTAAGGGTGGGTTCTACGCCTCCGGCTACGATACCGTCGCCGCCGAAGAATTCCTTGCCGTTGAGATACATCTGATAGCCGAAAATGCCGGCGTCTACAGCGGAAGCGATCTTGGCAGCGCAGGATGACTTGGCGCCGTCGCAGATAATGCCGGAGACATTGGCCAGGGCATTGACCACGGTGTGGACCACTTCTTCATAACCACCGCCATGGAGATAGGCGATGCCTGCACCTGCAGCGGCACCGGCACTGACAGCTCCGCAGTAGGCGGACAGACGGCCGATAGGGGTCTTGATGTGAATGCAGGTCAGGTTGGAAATCAGCAGGGCGCGATATAGTTTCTCATCGTTTACGCCCAGATGACGGGCATAGACGATAACAGGTACGGAGCAGGTGATACCCTGATTGCCGCTGCCGGAATTGATGATAACCGGCATTTCGCAGCCGTCCATACGGGCATCGGACCCGGCGGCTGCATAAGCTTTGGCTTTGTTCTTGATGGAATCTCCATCGTATTTAAGCAGTGTGGCACCGATGGCAGCACCCGGGGCTGTCTTCAGACCTTCCTCGGCGATAGCCATGTTGAAGCTGATCTGTCGATCCAGAAGAGAGCGAACCTGCTCAATATCGGCGTGATCCGCGAAGTCAACGATGTTTCGCATGGTGAGAAGAGACCGGTCCGTGGAGATGACGAGCTGGTCATGACCGGCTTCATCAGCAGGATTCTCTTTTGAGTCAGCATTTTCCGTGTCATTGGTATTGCTGACATCAGCAACCTCTTCCGCCAGAGAAACATTTTTCAAAATTCGATTGTCCTTGGTTTCGCACACGATATTGGTGTGGAAAAGGGCGATGCGGACGTAGGCTGTGTGGTCCCCTTTATATAAGGTAATGCGGATATCGAAGTTGAGAGAATCCTCGGGAATGGTGACTTCGATGGGGCAGGTGTCCAGAAGATGACGGATGCTTTCAAGCTGAGGTTCGGTGATCTCAGACAGGACTTCCAGTTCCTTGGAAGCGTCACCGGCAGCCACGCCGGCGGCTACAGAAGCGGCTACACCCTTCAGATGCTGCGTGTTAGGAACGATAACGGATTTAGCATTTTTGAAAATGCTGGGGCAGACGCCGATGACGATACGATCCGGGTCGGCACCGAGTATTTCCCTGGCACGAGCGGCACCGTATGCGATGGCGATAGGCTCGGTACAACCCAGGGCGGGAATCATTTCTTCCCGAAGAATGGCAAGATAAGATTGATACAAAGACTCTCGATTAAGCATATGAATTCTCCATTGATGCATAGTTTTTTGTTGTTGCTTATTGGGTGTTGCTTATGAATCTTTGCTGCTTGAGAAAGTAGTGAATCTTGATATTTTTCAAGCACCGATATAAGTCCACTATAGTCAAATGATGGGCGTGAAACAAGTGTATAAATCTTAAATTAAAGTAAAGAATGAGCCGAGGTGTACGTTGGCCAACTGTCTGCATGTGGGCAAGGGCCCGCAGCCATGAAAAATTCAACATATACATAAAAAGACCCCGCAGCAGTTGAAATGCTACGGGGCGGAAAAGTATGGAATGAGAATTTAGTTAAGTTTCATATCACCGTCTTTGACCCAACCGGCTTTGCGAACAGCCATGTTGATCAGGGGGCAAAGAACTGCGGGAAGGACGAAGCAGATCAGGATCATGCCTGCCCAGTCCATACCTGTGATGGCAACTTTGGCGCCTGAGGCTACATCATTTACCCAGCCTGTGTAGACACCGATCTGACCAACCAGACCGCAGGTACCCATACCGGAGCTGACGGGGGTGCCGTTCATCTGAAGCTTGAAGAGGCATGTAGCCAGAGGACCGGTGATGGCGCTGGTGACGATGGGAGCGATCCAGATACGAGGATTCTTAACAATATTACCCATCTGCAGCATGGATGTACCGATACCCTGAGAGATCAGGCCGCCCCATTTATTTTCCTTGAAGGACATGACGGCGAAACCAACCATCTGAGCGCAGCAGCCGGCAACAGCGGCACCGCCTGCCAGACCTGTCAGACCAAGAGCAGCGCAGATAGCGGCTGAGGAGATGGGCAGTGTCAGGGCGATACCTACCAGAACAGATACCAGGATACCCATCAGGAAGGGCTGAAGTTCTGTAGCCCACATGATGATATCACCAAGTTTCATAGCCAGAGCACCAAGTGCCGGAGCGATGAGAGCGGACAGGGCAACACCGACACCGATAGTGACAAGAGGTGTTACCAGGATATCAACCTTGGTTTCTTTGGAAACGGCTTTACCGATTTCGGCGGAAATGATGGCAACGAAGAGAACGGCTAAGGGACCGCCGGCACCACCAAGTGCATTAGAGGCAAAACCTACAGAAATCAATGAGAAGAGAACCAGGGGCGGACAATGCAGGGCGTAACCGATGGCAACGGCCATGGCCGGACCGCTCATAGCACTGGCAAGACCGCCAACAGTGTATTCAACACCACCGATAGTGGCAACTGTTGAGGCCAGCATGCCGATGTGGAACTGAGTGCCAAGTGTGTTAAGGATTGTGCCGATCAGCAGGGAACAGAAGAGACCCTGTGCCATAGCGCCAAGGGCGTCGATGCCGTAGCGGCGAGCTGAGATAACGATGTCTTTACGTTTCAGAAATGCTTTGATTGCTTCCATCACAGATACCTCCGTAATTTTGGAATAATTTATATTTGATACCTGTAGTTGCTTGATTAAAAAGAGATGCAAGTCTGCATTTGTTCGGGGTCAGGCAGTGCCTCTTTTGGAACTGTCAATTACAGGTGTCAAGACACCTATATACTCTGATTTGAAGCAAGTGTCAAGACAATTCACGCAACTTTCACATTATGCATAAGAGGGGTGGGAATTCATGGTCGTAAATGAGCATTTTTCTAATAAAAAAATCCTGCCTCTGCAGGCAGGATTAACATTTCATTATTTAGATAAGATAAAACCCAGTCTTTCAAGCTTCATGACGGCGCGCTTGATATTGTCCGGATCATTGGTTTCGATGGTGTGGAGGTGGATGCCTTCTGTCAGGACGGATAAAGGCAGGGCATCGGCTTCCTCGCAGCGCTTGATGAATTCGTCTACTTCGTGGCGGTTGCTGACACCCAGAAGTCCGGTGAGCTGACCATAGAGGGGATGCTCTACGATGACGTCCACTACAGTACAACCTTCATCTACCAGAGCGTAGAGTTCCTTCTTCATGTCATCGCTATCGTGACAACAGGCAATCTGAGCATGATGCTTGCTGGGTGCGGATTGGAGCAGATAGCCTCGAGGAGTAGCGATGATGGAAGCACCGCCTGCACGAAGCAGGGCTACGTCACCAACGATGATCTGTCGGCTGACACTATATTCTCCTGCCAGAAGTGAAGCACTCAGAGGAGATGTGGTATTTCGTAGTTGTTCAAGAATCGCCAGGCGGCGTTCTTCAGCAGTCATAAAACAACCTCCATATATGCCACGGAATCCAAATATATCATAAAACCAAAACAATACGACACAGGGGCCTTTTGATGATCAATACTTGTCGTTTTGACATCACCGATCAACAAGACCTGCGATAATTGTAATAAAAAAGCCCCATCCAATGGATGAGGCGATGGAGCATATGGGATTCGAACCCATGACCTCCACACTGCCAGTGTGGCGCGCTCCCAACTGCGCTAATACCCCGTACAGCTAGTTATTATAGCACCCAAATTATAAAATGCAATCTTTTTTTGAAAAAATTTTGGAAAATGCTTACTGGTGCCACTGAAGATTTGAAAGAGGACCGCTCGCATCTATCAATCAGAATTCTGAGTTCTTTGAGAAATGATTGAGACCGTCAAGGTCGTGAAGGTTGCACCATTTCCCACCTGGTGTTATGGTATAAGTTATGGATTATATCGTATTTGACTTAGAATGGAATCAGTGCCCGTATGGGAAGGCTCGCGAGAACCCGGCACTGCCCTTTGAGATCATCGAGATCGGGGCGGTCCGCGTAGGTGAAGATATGGAGATTCGCGACACCTTCCATACCTATATAAAACCGACGGTTTACCGCCGGATTCATTATCGTACCCATGAAGTCATCGGATTGAACGCTGACGACCTGAAAGACGGTATGACATTTCCCGATGCGGCACGAGCATTTCTGGAATTCTGCGGTAAGGATTATCGCTTCTGCACCTGGGGTCCTTTGGATCTCTACGAATTCCAGAGAAATCTCAAGTTCTACGAGATGGACCAGCTCATCAAGTTCCCGCTATATTTCGAAGATGTACAGAAGCTCTTTGCGGTAACTTATGAGAGAGAGAAGGATCGCCGTTCCTTATCTTATGCGGCGGAATTCCTGAAGATGGACGATCAGGGCGATTTCCATCACGCGCTGGACGATGCCCTTTACACCGCCAAGGTGCTGGTGCAGATCCCTAAGCAGACCATTAAGGAAAGATTTACGGTAGATATCTTCAAAGTACCTCGCACCAAAAAAGAAGAGGTGAAGATCCAGTATCCTACCTATGAAAAATACATCACCCGGACTTTCGATACTTCGGAAGCACTGATGAGTGATCGCGGCATCACAACCATTCGCTGTCGGGAATGCGGCAAGGCTATTCCCAAGAAAATGAAATGGTTCGCCACCGGCAATCATGTTTATCGCTGCATAGCCCTGTGCCAGGAACATGGTTACGCCAAGGGAAAAATGAGACTGAAGAAGACGGATGAAGGTTTGGTATTCGGCGTTCGCACTGTGAAAATGGTGGACGAAGAAGCGGCCCTTAAAGTGGCTGAGAAGAAGAAACCCCGCCGCAAAAAAAGTAAAAATAAGAATAACAACTAGCAAAAATCGTTTTCTTTACGGAAATGGTGCTTGCTGTTATACTTGATACTAGCCTGTTTTATGACAGGTGCTTAGGTAAATCGATTTAAGCGACCTGTTTTAGACAGAAATGCTCTTTGAAAGGATAAATAAATGGTAAGAAGAAAGATGCTTGCCGGCATATTGCTGTCGGTCGGTATCTGTCTATCTCTGGCCATGCCTCGTCAGGTTCATGCGGATAATCTGGGACCACCCGGTTATCAGACCGACATTGTTTATGATGACAGTGGCGGTGAATGGGACCTGAACGAACTTGCTAAACTCGATGAGAATAGCGAGGAATACAACTCCTTAAGTGATGAGATCAAGCTTAAGCTAAAGCTGAAGAAGCTGGCTGACAGCGGAGGAGGTTCAGGAGGCAGCGGTCAGAAGACACCATTGAAAGATGGTGGCGGACAGACGATCGGCAGTGGTGATTCTACAGCCGGCAGTACTTTGACCGAAGGTTCAGCAGATACCGGAGGAGGGTCGAGTGAAAATAATACCGACACCCCGGCACCTGAAACCGGAGGAAATACCGACTCGGGTCAGCAGAACCCCGATCCAAATGATCAGACTGATCAAAGTGGGGACCTGCCGGATGAGAATATTCCTGAAGAAGGTCAGGATCCTGCAGATGAGGGTAACCCAGATGTAGGTGGTGACCAGGGAGACTCAAGCGATGAGAATGATCCGGAAGGTGAGACAGGCCCCTCTGATGGGGAGGTTTCATCCGATGGTGAGGACTCAAGTGAAGACGAGTCGGATGAAGATGACATGAATGCGGAAGAAGATCCTTCCGATCATGTCGATGGCGATGAAGCAAGCGGTGATGAAGACTCAGAAGACGGAGACCGCAGTCCTGTCGAGTCCGAAGAAACCAAAGGCGATGAAACCGTCGATAAAACACAGTCCGGTACGACTTCCTCTCAGGGAAGTACCGGAACAGATAACAGGCAGAACGCCAAGGTTTCGACCACTACTGTAAGCGCCACAGGTACCTACAGTGCACCGGCTCGGACAAGCAGCACTTCAGGCAATCGATCAGACAGTGCTTACAGTGGATTCAATTATTTCTTTAATAGAAATAAAACCGATTCACAGTTCACACAGGTAGCCAAAGTTTATGCGGTTCCTGCAGGTGATTTTGATCTGATCGTTCGTGAAGGCCAGTCGTTCTTAAGCCGCGTTGTCGGTATCGTTCCATCTGACGGATTAGCCTACGTGCTGTCCGAAGGTGAGAAATGGCTCTACATTGAGTCCGGTGATGTACGAGGATTCGTTCTTCGTGAATCTCTGGTAACCGGAGCCGATGCCGAAGCTCTGATGGCAGGCAGAGACGAGAAGAGCTTCTTGCAAGCTATCGTCCGTATCGACCCGTCAGACAACAAAGCCCTGTTATACACAAAGACCACCGCTAAAGAGACAGGCAATTTCCTGTCAGACCTGCGGATGGCAATCGTGAATAAATCTATGGAGTATCTCGGTAACCGTTACGTATGGGGCGGAACAAGCCTGACAGACGGTTGTGACTGCTCGGGATTTGTCCAGAGTTTGTTTAAACTCTTCGGCATATCACTTCCTCGAGTGTCACGAGATCAGGCCAATGCCGGCATACAGATTCCTGTAGCCGATGCTAAGCCCGGAGATCTCCTTTTCTACGAGACAGATGGTGTCGTCAGCCACGTACTGATGGCCATTGGAGATGGTAAAGCGATCAATGCGGCCAACTCCCGTCAGGGCATCATCATCTCGGACATCGATCCTGCACGAGCAGTGAGAGCCTGTCGGGTCATCATGGATGGCGCAGGCGCAGGGTTCCAGTCGAACGCGGACGGAGCCGCCTATACCCAGGACGAGATCGAACTGATCTGGGCTATCGTTGCACAGGAAGATGATACAAGTTATGAAGGCGCTCTCGGAGTTATCTCCAGCGCCATGAATCGTGCCGACGCCAACTACGGCGGCTATGGCACCACAGCATATGCACAGCTTACAGCTGATGGCCAGTTCTGCTATTCTCCGAAGATCTCGGATCCCAGCTACTGGCAGAGAAGGTTGGGCGGTAATGTTCCGGAATACGTGAAGACCGCTGTATCGGATTGTTTGACGCAGGGCATCCGAAACAACAGTTTCCTCAATTTCAGAAGCTCCAACCGGACCGGTAATTATGTTCAGATCGGAAGCAACTGGTATTTCTGATCGAGCATAAACAATCTAATATGAACTTAAAGAAAGACCTCCCAGGCATCCGCCGGGAGGTCTTTTTTAGTATATATCCAAAACTCCTATAATTAGGTAACAACTCAACAGGCACGAATCCCCCTCCATCTATAGAAAGTGACGGAAAATCAAGGGTTTCTTGACAATCAGAAGCGAAAAAACGTATAATATTCGTACTTTTGGGAGGAAATACCTATGTATAAGAAAGTTGATACCAATCTTAATTTCGTCAACCGTGAAAAAGACATTGCCGCTTTCTGGAAAGAGAACGACATTTTCCGTAAAAGTATCAAAAACAGAGAAGGTCATCCGACTTATATGTTCTACGATGGCCCGCCTACCGCTAACGGCAAACCCCACATTGGTCACGTTCTGACCCGTGTTGTTAAGGATACCATTCCGCGTTACCACACCATGAAGGGTGAGATGGTTCCCCGTAAAGCCGGTTGGGATACTCATGGTCTGCCCGTTGAGATCGAAGTTGAAAAGCTTCTGGGTCTGGATGGCAAAGAACAGATCGAAGAGTACGGCGTAGCTCCTTTCATTGAAAAATGTAAGGAATCTGTTTGGAAATACGAAGGTATGTGGCGCGAGTTCTCCGACAAGGTCGGTTTCTGGGCCGATATGGACCAGCCCTACGTCACATATGACAACAACTTCATTGAATCCGAATGGTGGGCACTGAAGCAGATCTATGATAAGGACCTGCTTTATCAAGGTTACAAAGTAGTTCCCTTCTGCCCCCGCTGCGGTACCCCGCTGTCTTCTCACGAAGTAGCTCAGGGTTACAAAGAAGTTAAAGAACGCTCTGCTGTTGTTCGCTTCAAAGTTATCGGTGAAGATGCTTTCTTCCTGGCTTGGACAACAACACCCTGGACACTGCCGTCCAACGTCGCTCTTTGCGTAAACCCGAATGAAACATACGTCAAAGTTTCTTCTCGTGGTGAAGTATTCTACATGGCAGAAGCTCTGCTTAGCACTATCCTTGGTGATGGCGCTGAAGTTCTGGAAACTTACCTTGGTAAGGATCTGGAATACAAAGAGTATGAACCCCTCTTCGAAGTAACCGGCAAGGTTGCTGCTGAGAAGAAGAAAAAAGCTCACTACATCGTCTGTGATACATATGTCACCATGACTGATGGTACCGGTATCGTTCATATCGCTCCGGCCTTCGGTGAAGACGATGCTAATGTTGGCCGTCATTACGACCTGCCCCTGGTTCAGCTGGTTGATGAACAGGGTAACATGTCCGGCGGCACACCCTGGGATGGCATCTTCGTTAAGAAGGCTGACCCCATGGTTCTGGATTATCTGAAAGAAAAGGGTCTGCTTTTCGCAGCTCCCGAATTCACACATGATTATCCCCACTGCTGGAGATGCGGCACTCCCCTTCTCTACTATGCACGTGAATCCTGGTTCATCAAGACAACAGCCATCAAGGATCGTCTGGTTGAGAACAACAAGAAGATCAACTGGATCCCCGCCAGCATCGGTGAAGGCCGTTTCGGCGCATGGCTGGAAAATGTTCAGGACTGGGCTCTGTCACGTAACCGTTACTGGGGTACTCCCCTGCCCATCTGGGTATGTGATGACTGCGGCGAAAAGACAGCTATCGGTTCTATCGAAGAACTGAAGGCTCGTTCCGAAAACTGCCCGGATCAGATCGAACTGCACAAACCCCACATCGACCAGGTTGAACTGAAGTGCGCCTGCTGCGGTGGTAAGATGCATCGTGTTCCGGAAGTTATCGACTGCTGGTTCGACTCAGGCTCAATGCCCTTTGCTCAGCATCATTATCCCTTTGAAAATAAGGACCTGTTCGAAGCTCAGTTCCCGGCCAGCTTCATTTCTGAAGCTGTTGACCAGACACGTGGTTGGTTCTATTCACTGCATGCCATTTCCACACTGATCTTTGACAAGCCCTGCTTCGAAAACTGCATTATCCTGGGTCTGGTTCTGGATGAAAATGGTCAGAAGATGTCCAAGTCCAAGGGTAATTCCGTTGATCCTATGGAAGCTCTGGAAGCTTACGGTGCCGACGCTATCCGTTGGTATTTCACCGTTAACTCCGCTCCCTGGCTGCCCAGTCGTTTCTACAAAGAAGCTGTTCAGGAAGGTCAGAGAAAGTTCCTTGGTACACTTTGGAACACCTACGCTTTCTATGTACTCTATGCTAACATCGATAACTTCGACACCAGCAAGTACACTTTGGACTATGACAAACTTCCTGTCATGGACAAATGGATCCTGTCACGTCTGAACTCCACCATCAAAGAAGTGGACAAGAACATGACAGACTACAAGGTAACAGAAGCCGGCAAGGCTCTGTCAGCCTTCGTTGACGAACTGTCCAACTGGTACGTACGTCGCTGCCGCGATCGTTTCTGGGCTAAGGGTATGGAACAGGATAAGATCAATGCCTATATGACATTGAACGAAACCCTGGTAACAGTAGCCAAGCTGGCTGCCCCCATCATCCCCTTCATGACAGAAGAAATCTACCAGAACCTGGTTAAGTCTGTTGACGCAGAAGCTCCGGAATCCATCCACCTGTGCGATTATCCGGTTGCTAACGAAGCTATGATCGATGCTGAACTGGAAGCCAACATGGACCATGTTCTCGACATCGTTGTTCTTGGCCGTGCCGCCAGAAATGACGCCGCTATCAAGAACCGTCAGCCTATCGGCCGCATGATGGTTAAGGCTGAATTCGACATTCCGGAATATTATCAGCAGATCATCACAGATGAGCTGAATGTTAAGGCTATGGAACAGATCGAATCTACAGATGCCTTCATGAGCTACACATTCAAGCCTCAGCTTAAGACAGTTGGTCCCAAGTACGGCAAACTGCTGGGCGGTATCAGACAGGCTCTGGCCACCATCGATGGCAGTGCTGCTATGAATGTACTGAAGGCCAATGGCGTTCTGACTCTGGACATCAATGGTTCAGAAGTCAAACTTCTGGAAGAAGATCTGCTGATCGATACAGCTCAGACAGATGAATTCCAGACCCAGTCCGACAAGGGCATCACAGTTGTTCTGGACAAGAACCTGACTCCGGAACTGATCGAAGAAGGTTTCGTTCGTGAGCTGATCTCCAAGATCCAGACCATGAGAAAAGAAGCCGGCTTCCAGGTTATGGACCGCATCAATGTCTACGCTGCAGGCAACGACAAGATCAAGGCCATCATGGAAAAGAATGCCGAATCTATTCGCGGTGATGTTCTGGCAGATGCCATCATCTTCGATGAAACAGATGGATACGTCAAAGATTGGAAGATCAACAAAGAAGCCGTCACAATGGCAGTTAAGGTTGTATCTGAATAATAAAAAAATACAAAAAGGCGGATTCGCGTAGGCGGGTCCGCCGTTACCCATCTAATAGGGATGGGAATAAATATGCCTGAACGCGAATGGATTCAGGCAGTAATTGGGAGGGGTAATAAGTGACTTTATTAGATTCAATTGGTATGGACAAAGAAACCTTCAAGAAAGAAGTTGAGAAGGCTGTCCGCGTTCTGTTTCGTGTAGACCTGGATGAAGCAACAGATTACATGAAGTATCTGGGCCTTGGTACTGTTCTTGAACATGTCATCATCGACAAGTGGATGGACTATCATAAAGCCATCAACAAAGCTGGCGCCAAGACTGTATATTACATGTCCATGGAATTCCTGATGGGTCGTGCTATGGGTAACAACCTCATCAACCTGGGTGCTTACGACGATGTCAGAGAAGCTCTGGATGAGATGGATATCGACCTCAATGCCATGGAAGATCAGGAACCGGATCCGGCTCTTGGTAATGGTGGTCTGGGTCGTCTGGCTGCCTGCTTCATGGATTCTCTGTCCACACTTGGCTATCCGGCATACGGCTGTGGTATCCGTTATCACTATGGTATGTTCAAACAGAAGATCGAAGACGGTTATCAGAAGGAAGTTCCGGATAACTGGCTGCAGCATATGTATCCCTTCGAACTTCGTCGTCCGGAACATACACAGGAGATCCGTTTTGGCGGTAACACTCGTGTAGAATTCGACCCGGTACTGCAGAAGAACCGTTACATCTATGAAAACTATAGCTCAGTTCTGGCTGTTCCCTATGATATGCCGATTCTGGGTTACAAGAATGATGTTGTTAATACACTGCGTATCTGGGACGCTCAGGCTGTCAACGTCTTCGAGCTTTCCAGTTTCGATAAGGGTGATTATTCCAAGGCTGTTGAAAATGAAAACCTGGCCAGAAATATCACTGAAGTTCTGTATCCCAACGATAACCATCGTGCCGGTAAGGAACTGCGTCTGAAACAGCAGTACTTCTTCATCTCCGCTACTGTTCAGGAAGCTGTTAAGAAGTTCGTTAAGACCCACGGCGATCTGTCTCGTATGCCTGAGAAGGTAGCTTTCCAGCTGAACGATACACATCCGGCTGTAGCTGTATCAGAACTGATGCGTGTCCTGATGGATGATTATGGTCTGGAATGGGATAAAGCCTGGACGATCACAAAGGGTGTCTGTGCTTATACAAACCACACCATCATGCAGGAAGCTCTGGAAAAATGGCCCATCGACCTCTTCCAGAACCTGCTTCCCAGAAACTATCAGATCATCGAAGAAATCAACCGCCGTTTCGAAAACTACATTCGTGAACGTTACGGCGATGATCAGAACAAGCTTAAGAACATGTCTATCCTCTATGACGGTCAGGTTCGTATGGCTTATCTGGCTATCGTTGGCGGTCACTCTGTCAACGGTGTTGCTGCTCTGCATACAGAGATCCTTAAAAATAATGTTCTTCGTGACTTCTATGAACTGTGGCCGGAAAGATTCAACAACAAGACAAATGGTGTTACACAGCGTCGTTTCCTGATGCATGGTAACCCGGGTCTGTCCAAGTGGATCACAGCTCACATCGGTGAAGAATGGGTAACAGACCTGCCCCAGCTGTCCAAGCTGCTTCCTCTGGTTAAGGATGAAAAGGCCTGCGAAGAATTCATGGCTATCAAGCGTGCCAATAAGGAACGTCTTGCTGCTTACATCCTTGAGCACAACGGCGTTGAGGTCAATCCGGACAGCATCTTCGACGTTCAGGTAAAGCGTCTGCATGAGTACAAACGTCAGCTTCTGAACATCCTGCATGTTATGTATCTGTATCAGCAGCTGAAAGAGAATCCGGGCATGGAATTCTATCCCCGTACATTCATCTTCGGCGCCAAGGCTTCTGCCGGTTACAAGATCGCTAAGCTGATCATCAAGCTCATCAATGATGTTGCCAACGTCGTTAATAACGATGACAGTATTGATGGCAAGATCAAGGTTGTCTTCATCGAAGACTATCGTGTCAGCGTTGGTGAAATGATCTTCGCCGCAGCCGATGTTTCCGAACAGATCTCTACAGCAAGTAAGGAAGCTTCCGGTACCGGTAACATGAAGTTCATGATGAATGGTGCTCCCACCATCGGTACAATGGACGGCGCTAACGTTGAAATCGTTGAAGAAGTTGGCACAGTCAATGCCTTCATCTTCGGTCTCAGCTCTCATGAAGTTATCAACTTCGAACATCAAGGCGGTTATGATGCACCGGCTATCTGTCACAACGATCCCACACTGCATCGTCTGCTGGATCAGCTCATTGACGGCACCTTCAATCCGGACAGAGAGGTCTTCCGTCCCATCTACGACTCACTGCTGACAAGCGCTTACAGCGGCAAGCCGGACCAGTACTTCATCCTGGCCGACTTCTGGTCATATGCCAAGGCTCAGCAGGATGTTGAAAAAGCTTACTGCGACAAGAAGCGTTGGGCTTCCATGGCTCTGTCCAATACAGCTTGCTCCGGCAAGTTCTCATCCGACAGAACAATCCAGCAGTATGTTGATGACATCTGGCATCTGGACAAGGTAGATATGTCTAAATGATTCTTTCGGGAAATAAAAACACACGGATCATGAATGGCGTCTGCTCCATCCGGGGCAGACGCCATTTTTCTTGTACTTGCTTTACAGTTTTATGTTACTTTGTTATTATTTAGATAAATATGGGAACTTATGCGATTTCACAGATGAGGTGAACAAAATTGGATAAAGCTGAATATAAAGTAAAGCTGAATGACAT
>JAGHUB010000191.1 GCA_018065025.1 Candidatus Equihabitans merdae | reverse complement strand
TCAGGTAGGCGCAGCGGGCGGCCATCATACCAAGGCCGTCTTCCTTGCCGCCAAATGTTCCGCCGATGGTTTCCTGAACCACCCGCACACGAGCCACCGGAATACCAAGGATCTCAGCCACATAACGGCGGGTGTAATAAGGTGCCTGGCTGGGGCAATGGACAGTCATGAGACCATCCGAAGGATTGGTGTAAGCCATAACGGCTTCAGGTTCGATATAAGCATGCTCCACGATCTGGGTCTCGTATTCGCGCTCCAGGATCACGTCACATTTCTTGAAAGCCTCCTCACCATTTCCCAGACGAATCTGATAGTGGGTATCTGAGAAGACATTTCCCGGATACTCGTCCCGGACCTGAGGGGCACCCTCCGCCAGAGCCTCTTTGATGGTCATAACGGCAGGGTATTCTTCATATTCCACATGGATATGGGAAATGGCCGCTTCCGCGGCTTCTTTAGTCTCCGCTGCCACGATGGCCACCAGGTCACCGGCGCAGCGAGGACGATTGGCGAGAAATGGATGGGAAGAGGCAGAAATCATTTTGGGCAGGTCTTCTGCGATCACGACTGCAGCTACCCCCGGCATTTTCTTGGCCTCCTCCGTATCCATAGAAATAATGCGGCCATTGGGGATGCCTGCCGAAAGACCGGCAGCATAAAGCATACCGGGCAGAGACATGTCCGCTGTATAGCGGGCTGCCCCGGTAACTTTCTCGTAGCCGTCTGTACGAATGGGTGTGGTACCCAGAACGGCATATTTTCTTTCGTCAGGCAAAGACATGGCTCACCTCGTATCAAAACATTGAACTAACTTATCTCACCCTGAACAATGGGGTACATTTTCAGTTTGGAGATTTATCATCCCTCAACGCCAACGATGGTTTTTACCAGAGATCCGGGAACAGCAGCTTCGCCGCCCAGAACATTGACGTCGTAGTAATCAGTGATCTCTTCATCTACCCATTTCTTTGCCCATTTATAGCCATCATCACTATTATTGACCAAAATGATGGGGGCATCTGTGCGGTAAGCGAAGGGACCGGCTGACAGGCCATCCGGGAAGTTACTTCCTGTTACCAGTGTGATGCCGTCAGGACTGAAACGACCTTGGGGTCCCCAGAAATACTCAGCTACCTTATAGGAAGTTTCATAACGATCTGCCCCGGCAAGACGAACAAACTTAGCGTCAGATCTCAGGAGTGAACGAATCTGGTTTTCTACTGCTGTGGGAACAGCCTTCTCACCGCCCAGGATAATAATGTCACGGAATCTAATCTTATAGGTAGTCAGGAATTGTATCTGTGCAGATGTCAGACCCGAGTTGCTTACCAACATGATGGGAGAACCTGTACCGGAGGCTGACAAAGCATCCGGATAATCCGTGCCTGTGGTTACAAGAAGCTGATCCATGTATACACCCCTGTCAGTGGCCTCCTGCAGGATCTGCATATTGGTATCCCATCTGTCATTACCGGCTATACGTTTAACACTATAACCCCTGGCTTTCAGAATGTTATCCAAAGATGAAGGCAGGGCACTGGTTCCACCAATGATATAGACCAAGGTGTTGGGTGACACCTTCTTATCGCAGAGGTCAACCGTGGCATTGATATTGCCCGGATCCACCAGAAGAAGCGGAACACAGTCCACGTAGAGACGGGATAAATAAGCGCCTGTCAAAGCATCCGGGAATGCTGCACCTGTTGCCAGAACGATGCCCTCACATTCCTCTCCCCAACGACGGGTGATCAAGGCATCAGCCGCTGCAGTAGATGTTTCGTAACGACTGGCCCCTTCCATTCTCAGAATAAATGGTTTCTTGGGTCCTGCCATGACTGTGGTAGCCGTGACTGTGATCATCATCACCGCAGCCAGGAAGGCAGTAAATAGTCTCTTCTTCATGGGGTTCCTCCTTTGTAAACTCTTTTATTTCCTGATATGTATCAATAAATGCCTGCGTTTGCGGAGCGGCTTATTTTTGAGGGTTCTCTACCCTCACGCGCAGTAGCGACCATGCCGGTGTTTGCAGAGGAGCTTGTTTTTGGTACATCTCCACCCTCCAACGCAGTGGTGGCCATGTCGATGTTTGTAGAGGAGCTTACTTTTGGTGCCTCTCTGCCCTCCGGTGCAGTGGTGGCCATGTCGGTGTTTGCAGAGGAGCTTGCTTTTGGTACCTCTCCACCCTCCGATGCAGTAGCGGCCGTGCCGGTGTTTGCAGAGGAGCTTACTTTTGGTACTTCTCTGCCCTTCGGTGCAGTGACGGTTCAGCCGCTGCTCTTCTTGCTTCCAAAATGCAGCTCTTTCATGCCTTCGATTTCATCGCACAAGGGCTTTTCTTTGCAGGTGTTACAATCCATCTTCAGGTCTTTCAGCGCATGATCGATGGTGCGGGTGATGGCTTCGTTCTTCAGGATCAAAGCCTTCAGGTTCTTGTAATCATAGGCTTCATCTGTGATGAAGATAAGCTTCACCGCTTCAATCAGGGGATTCTGATGATAAGCCTTCAGATAATGAGCTCCTACATGGGCGAAACTCAGCCCCTCAGCCAGGGCTTTCTTAGCGATACGCACCGGTTCTCTGGCATTGGATGAAGAGATGCGGACCATATAGCCGGATGGCCGCACGCGATAGCGCACGTACTCGATACCGCGGATGTTGTTGTACATGCGGTCCCCTTCTCCCAGGGAATCCGCCCTCACCCGGACGATAGCTAAGCGGGCATAGGCTCTGTCTTGGGAAATGTTGGGAAGGTCGTCGCCAACCACCAGCACCTGGTCACAGGGAACCAGGGACTGGTCTTCCGTTAATGTGAGAGCACTTAATGCTTCCTTTGTGCCGCCGCCCAACTCATAAGCCATGTCACTTCGCATAATGATGTCGGATGGGGATGCCTCGGGCCAAGTCAGCTGGTTGCTTGCTGATGAAGAATCATCACATGCCTTTGCATCCGAACCATCAGGACCGGCCGATGTTTGATCTCCCATTTCCGGAGAATTCTGACAGGCACCGGGAGATGATGTATCCCGGCAATTCTTTGGATTGAAGCCACCGGCACAGGATACTTGAAGAAACTCAGAAAGGGTCCCCAACATCTCCTGAATGGATTTATCGTAGAGCTTCATCAGATCTTTCTCTCGCGCTTTCTCTTGTCGTAATGCTTGATGAAGAAGGGTTTCAGTTTGCTCAACATCTTCATATCCAGGTTAAAGAGATAAACCAGGAATGTCACAACGAACAGGGCCGCGATGACAATGAGTATGATCAATAATACTTT
>JAGHUB010000092.1 GCA_018065025.1 Candidatus Equihabitans merdae | reverse complement strand
TATAATGAGAGCACTATTGCTATGCAATAGTGCTCTTTTATCATGGTTAATTAAAGGTGAGATATGAACAACGTCAGTGCCAGCGGACATTTGAAGAAATATTTTTTGATTCCCGGAATACTTGGTATATTCTGGGCGGTTCTTGTGGTCATGTTATTTACCCTGAATCAGAATGCCGGTATTCTGGCCCTTTTATTCCTCATCGTCTATGGCATCATCATAACTGCAGCCTGGTTTTTTATGAAGAACCGTCTTTTCAAGGATCTGATCGGATTTGCTGAAGACTACAGTCATTTCCAGAGAGGAGTTATTGAGGATTTCGTTCTTCCTTATGGTTTGTTGGATACATCCGGCAAGTTTCTGTGGGCAAATAAGCCCCTGAAGGATCTGCTTGGTAAAGAATACCGCTTCAATCGTCCCATCAGTGCTATCTTACCAGGTATCAGCCCGGATAAACTGCCTTCTGAGAGAGAGCGAACAGAGTGTAAAGCCTCCTTTGCCGACAAGGATTTCAGGGCTGTTTTCCAGCTGGTTCATATGGAAGAATTCTTGAATGATCAGTCTGTCGTTAACACCACAGATATGGATTCCGATCCCCATCTGATTGCTATGTACCTGTCTGATGAGACGGATATCAATCAGCTTCTTAGAGAGCGTGAAGACAATCGTCAGGTCTGTGGTCTGCTGAATCTGGATAATTATGATGAAGCCATGGAGGGTGTTGAGGAAGTTCGTCAGAGTCTTCTGCTTGCCCTGGTTGACCGAAAGATTCAGAAGCATTTCACTGAAGCCGGTGGTGTTGTCAGAAAACTGGATCATGACCGTTTCTTCTTCGTCATGCGCAAAGGCGCTTTTGAACGGATGAAGGCGGAACGTTTTCCGATCCTCAATGATGTTAAGACCACCAATGTCAGCCGTGCCAACCCCATGACGGTTTCCATCGGTATCGGTCTAGGTGGTAAGAATTACGCCGAAGATGCCGAATCCGCCCGTGTGGCTATGGAACTGGCTCTTGGCCGAGGCGGCGATCAGGCTGTTGTCAAGGATGGTGACAGTACCACTTACTATGGTGGTAAGACTGCTTCTGTGGAAAAGGGGACCCGTGTCCGTGCCAGAATCAAAGCACAGGCTCTTCGTGAGATTATGTCTTCAAGAGAACTTATCCTGGTCATGGCCCATAAGCGCATGGATATAGATGCTCTGGGTGCCGCTATGGGTATCTGCCGTACGGCTATGTCCATTGACAAGGAAGTGCATGTTGTCATCAACGAGCCTTCAGCATTCATCCGCTCGATTCTGGATGATCTTCGTAAAACCGGTGATTATCCGGAAAACCTCTTTGTAGAACCCAGAGTAGCCGCTGAAATGGCTGATGCTGATGCCGCTGTTGTTCTGGTAGACACCAGTTTGCCCAGCCAAGCTGAATCTGAACAGATACTTAAGAAGGCCGGGGCTGTTGTGGTGATCGACCATCATCGTCAGAGCAAAGACAGCGTCAAGAATGCGGTTCTTGAATATGTGGAACCCTCAGCCTCATCAGCCTGTGAAATGGTATCCGAGATTCTTCAGTATTTCGGGGAGAAGGTACGTCCTTCAGCCCTGGAAGCTGATATCATGTATGGCGGTATCGTTATCGATACCAACAATTTCCGTTCCAGATCCGGTGTTCGTACCTTTGAAGCTGCAGCTTACCTGCGCCGTAATGGTGCCGATATCGTTCGTGTCAGAAAGCGCTTACGTGATACCATGAGTCTCTATAAGACACGTGCAGCTATCATCAGTGAGGCAGAACTCTTTGAGGGCGCTTTTGCCATCGCTGTCTGTCCGCCACAGATGGGTGAAGTATCTACCATCGTGGGAGCTCAGGCCGCCAATGAATTGCTGAATGTGGAAGGTGTTAAGGCTTCCTTTGTTCTGACTGACTGCAAAGATTATATTAACATCAGCGCCAGAGCCATTGACGAGATCAATGTTCAGCTTATTATGGAACGTCTTGGAGGCGGCGGTCATATGGATATTGCCGCTACACAGCTTCGTGATGTTACTATGGACGAAGCCAAAGAATTATTGAAAGAAACCATCATTACGATGCAGAAAGAAGGGGATATATCATGAAAGTTATCTTATTAGCAGATGTTAAAGCACTTGGTAAGAAGGATGAAGTTGTCAATGTCAGCGACGGCTACGCCAGAAATATGCTTTTCAAGAAGAACCTGGCCATCGAAGCTGACGCCAAGGCTATGAACGACCTGAAAGTTAAGAAGAAAGTTGAAGCCAAGATCGCTGCTGAGCAGCTGGCAGAAGCCCAGGCTCTGTGCGACAAGATCAACGGCAAGTCCGTTACTCTGGCTATCAAAGTTGGCAGTGCCGGTCGTACTTTCGGTTCTGTTTCCACTAAGGAAATCGCCGATGCCGTTAAAGCCCAGCTTGGTGTAGAAGTAGACCGCAAGAAGATGAATCTGTCCAGCCCCATCAAAGAACTTGGTGTGACAGAAGTTCCGGTTAAGCTTCATCCCCAGGTAACAGCTGTTGTTAAAGTAGAGGTAAAGGAAGCCTGATCTGATGGAAGAATCAGTCATTAAGAGAATCCCGCCCCATTCACAGGAAGCCGAGCAGTCCGTGCTTGGCTCTATGCTGATGAATGCGGATGCCATAACCCAGGCGTCAGAAGTCATTACAAAGGATGACTTCTATGAAGGACGCTATGGGCTTGTTTTCGATGCCATCTGTCGTCTTCACGAAAGTGGTAAAGGTGTGGATGCCATCACATTGCGAGAGAAGCTTATGGCTGAAGACGCTCCGGAAGAGATCTGCAGTTTTGATTTCATCAAGACTTTGATTCAGGCTGTTCCCACATCCGCCCGTGTTCGTCAGTACGCTGAGATCGTTAAAGACAAAGCAGTGCTTCGCCGCCTCATCAGCGTAACGGAAGATATCACAGATCGCTGCTATGAAGCTCATGAAGATACAGAGACTATCCTGGACGATACAGAGAAGTCAGTATTCCAGGTAGTTCAGCAGAGACCTTCGGCAGAGTTTACACCTATCATGGAGATTGCTTTGGATGTTCTTGAGAATATCGAGAAGGCGTCCAAGTCAGATAGCCACATCACTGGTTTATCCACAGGTTTTGTGGACCTGGATCGTCAGACATCCGGCTTCCAGCCTTCAGATATGATTCTGATCGCTGCCCGTCCTTCTATGGGTAAGACAGCTCTGGTTTTGAATATTGCTCAGCATATGGCTTTCCGTCAGAATCTGCCGGTGGCTGTCTTCTCTCTGGAAATGTCCAAGGAATTGCTGATGAACCGTCTGATCGCCATGGACTCCACGGTTAATTCTCAGAATATCCGTGTGGGTAAGCTGACAGATGATGAGTGGAACAAGGTTATCGAAAGTGTTACCACTATCAGCCATTCCAAGATGATCATCGATGATACTGTCGGTATCTCTATGGCTGAACTGAGAAGTCGTGCCAGAAAATATAAGATGGATCACGATATTCAGGCTATTTTCATCGACTATCTGCAGCTGATCACAGGCGGTTCCAAGAAGAGTGACAATCGTCAGCAGGAGATCTCAGACATTTCACGCTCTCTGAAGCAGTTGGCTCGAGAATTGCAGGTGCCGGTAGTTGTTCTGTCTCAGCTTAACCGAAGTGTAGAGCAGCGTGACGACCATCGTCCCATCATGTCAGATCTTCGTGACTCCGGTGCTATCGAACAGGACGCCGACGTTGTTATGTTCATTTACCGTGACGATTACTACGATAAGAACTCAGAGGAGAAGAATATCGCCGAGATCATCATTGCTAAACAGCGTAACGGCCCCATCGGTACCATTAAGCTGGTCTGGTTGCCGGAATACACTAAGTTTGTTAACAGAAAGACTGAGAAGAAGTATAAGCCCGAGTAAGGGCTTGAAGGTCATCAGCAACAGAGAGGATACGTATGGCTATTGCAAAGCGTACAAGGGAGATTATTGAGATTCTCAATGAGATGTACGGCACTGAAAAGAGAGGCTACCTGGTCTATACCAATGCCTGGGAACTTTTGGTGGCTACCATTATGGCTGCCCAGTGTACAGATGCCAGAGTCAACGTAGTGACTAAAACATTATTTCCCAAATATCCTACCATCAAGGATTATGCTGAAGCTGATCTGAAGGAACTGGAGGAGGATATTCGCTCCACCGGTTTTTATCACAACAAGGCCAAGAATATCATCGCTGCGGCCCGTATGGTGCTGGAAGAGTATGGCGGAGAAGTGCCGTCTTCTCTGGAAGAGCTGGTGAAGATTCCGGGCGTAGGCCGTAAGACGGCCAATGTCATTCGAGGCAACATATTCGATGAACCCAGTGTGGTGGTAGATACACATGTTAAACGTATCTCCAAGAGACTGGGTATGACAAAAGAAACAGATCCGACCAAGGTGGAGTTCGACCTGATGCGTCGCCTGCCTAAGGAACACTGGATCTTGTGGAATCTGCAGATCATTACCTTCGGGCGTGAGATCTGCAAAGCACAGCGTCCCCTGTGCGGTTCATGTCCTCTGATCAGCTATTGCTGTGAGAAGGACAAGGACACAAACCGTGTTAAAGAGTAAGGCCTTGCATTTGCAGCCCTAGCGGTTGCACGAGTTTCGCAAGCGTAACTCCATGTTCTGATATCAATGAATTGAGGTTCATAGAAAGAAAGCATGTTCAATAAGAAAACACAGAGAATCATACTCATTATCATAGCCATTATCCTGGTGATCACCATGATCGGCGGTTTATTTGTGGCGGCTTTCGCTGATGAAGCAAGCAGTCCTCTGGATCAGGCCAGAATTGTATTCAACAGCAACGATAAAGAAGATGGCCGAATCATTGAAGGCATCAAGGTTGGTCCTGTTGACGTGTCCGGACTGACATTGGAAGAGGCCAGAACCAAGGCTTATCAGTATGTGGATGAGCTCAGAGCTCAGACCATTACCATCAGCGCCAACAATCAGACCAACAGCATCGCTGCCGGTGACTTGGGTTTCCACTGGACTAATCCGGACAGCATAGAAGGCGCCCCTTCTATCGGTAAGAGCGGCAATCTGATTGAGCGTTATAAGGTTTATAAGGACTGTCTTCACGAAGGTCATGTTTATCCCATGCAGTTTGATGTGGATGAAGATGCTGTCCGTTCTTTTGTAGCTCAGACTGCTGTCATCGTGGATGTGCCCGTTAAAGAGCCCGGTATCGTCATGTTGGAAGACAGGTCTTTGAACGTTACAGAGGGCCAGAACGGTCTTGCATTGGACCAGGAGGCTTGCGTTCAGGCTCTGCTTAACACCTTGCGTAATGAGTGGGAGAAGGGTAGTGCTACTTTAAACTTTGATATGGTGGTTACTGAACCTATCGTCAGCAATGATGAGATGTACAGCGTTAATGCTGTACTTGGCAGCGGTGAGACCAGTTATAAGGGCAGTAAAGATACTCGTATCCAGAACCTGAAGAACGCTGTAGGCAAGATCAATGGTACCGTTCTTCTGCCGGGTCAGCAGATCTCTGTCACGTCCCTGCTGGTGCCTTTCGAAGAATGGAACGGCTATGCCTTGGCCCATTCTTTCTCTGAAGGTTCACTTGTTGATACCTATGGCGGCGGTGTCTGTCAGGTATCCACCACCTTGTATCTGGCTGTTCTGATGGGCGAGCTTCAGGTAGATGAACGTCATCCTCATTCTATGCTGGTTGAGTATGCCAATCCTTCTATGGATGCTGCTATTGCCGAGGGCATTAAGGACTTTAAGTTCACCAATAATACAGATGCACCGGTCTTTATCAGCGGCAGTATCGATGAGGTCAATCAGACCATTCATTTTGATATCTACGGTCATGAGACCAGAGATCCCAATCGTATCGTTGGCTACAGCAGTGAGACAGATGATCTGACAGCTGCTACTGTTGAGATCTCAACAGATTCTTCTGTAGCCTTCGGTCTGATCCTTCAGACAAATGGCGGCCACACAGGTGCCAAGTCTCATATGAACAAGCTGGTTTCTATTAACGGCGAGATCACAGAAGAGCTGGTAAATGAAGACGAATATCAGATGCAGCCTATCGTCTATGTCATCGGCACCAAGGGTGCCAGTGCATCAGCCAGAGCTGATATCAATGCGGCTATTGGTGATGATATCGAAAGTGTTCACGATGTTATCGCAGCCATCGGTGCTAACGGCGGCAACGCCCAGCTGGTTCAGGTCTACGATGGTGAGGAAGTACCCCAATAAGGCTTAGCCATATAGGCACCCATTTACAGGTGGGATAAAGAAAAAAATACCTGTATTACCTTACTTTTAAGCTTTGGTAATACAGGTTTTTTTATTGAGTGGATTCGAGTTAGATCAGGCCTGGCCTAAAGGCAGTGTGAAGACAAATTTGGTTCCCACATTTTCAGTGCTGGAAACGGTGATGGTTTCACCGTGGAGTTTGATGATCTCTTTGACGATGGAGAGACCAAGGCCGCTGCCCTTCTTGTCCTTGCCTCGGGAGGCATCTGTTTTGTAGAAGCGGTCCCAGATCTTGTTGAGGTTTTCTTCCGGGATACCGATACCTTCATCCCTAACAGAGATTTCGCATTTTCCGCGTTTTAATTTGGTTTCGATGAAGATGATGGCATTGTCCGGAGAGAACTTAACGGCATTGTCGATCAGGTTATAGAGGACCTGCTGGATTCGGCTTCCATCGGCTTTGACGATGAGATCTTCAGTCAGGGTCAGTTCAAAGGAAATCTTACGTTTGGTGCAGGAACCTTCGAAGACAGATACGGTGGACTTGATGACCTGATTGATATCGAAGGACTTCAGGTCCAGGATGGCATCCACACCCTCTGATCGGGACAGATTTTCAAGGGACAGGGTATTGGATGTCAGTTTCTCCAGACGTTCCGCTTCGGCATGGATGATGCCCAGATACTTGCCATGGAGCTCCGGCGGGATAGTGCCGTCGGTCATGGCTTCGGTGAAGCCCTTGATAGAAGTCAGAGGGGATCGGAAGTCATGGGACACATTGGAAATAAAGGTCCGCTGGTATTCGTTGGCCTTCTTGATCTCGTCAGCCATGTTATTTAGGGCGTGGGCAACGTTACCAATCTGGTCTTCGTTGGGGACGTCAATGCGGTAGCTCAGATTACCTTTTGCGAATTCATCAGCCCCCTTCTTGATGAGATTTAAGGGGGAGATAATGGTCAAGGCAAACAGCAGGAAAATGGACAGAACCAGGAAGAGTAGGATGGCCACAATGATATTCATGGTGTTGACCATGTTGTTGGCCAGTCGGTTGATAGCACTTAATGGTTCATGGATAGCTACATAGCTTACCACGGACATGCCCCGGGATAAGGGGGTCATGACATTCAGATAATCTTCTGAATAGGTAGCGAAGAAGGTACCTATCTGATAGCGCTTAGGTCCAAATGCTGCGGGATTGAAGTTGGGGATAATATCCGGATTCTCAACCTTAAGAGCAGTGGAGGTGTCCAGCAGGACAGTGCCGTCGGGAGTGATGATCTGTATGGTCTGACCATTGGCATTGGCAGTGACCTTCAAATGGTTGTAAAGGCTGGCCAGGTCGGTGGAAGAGCTCAGGGCCAGAATGCCATTTTTTGAAGACAAGGAAGATGCCTGCTTATACATGGCATCGGCGTGATGACGCTCCAGATAATCCCTGGTCAGTTCACGTCCCAGGGTAGAGACAATGAAGAAGCCCAGGATCGCTACGATAGCATAGAGGATAACGAAGCGCACATAGATGGATTTCTTCATGAGTGATTAATTACCTCGAATTTGTAACCGATGCCCCAGACGGTACCGATGGACCAGTTGCCGTGGTCCTTGATCTTTTCACGGATACGTTTGATATGGACATCTACTGTACGGGTATCGCCTATGTATTCATAGCCCCAGATATTGTCCAGCAGCTGTTCTCTTGTAAAGACCTGGTTGGGATGAGAGGCGATGAAGTAAAGGAGTTCCAGTTCCTTGGGAGGCATATCGATGCTTTCACCCATGTAGGAGACAGAATAGTTGGTCAGGTTGACTTCCAGATCGGCATAGCGGACGATCTTCAGTGTATCGGTGGTCTTTTCTGCCGGGGCGCTCATGACGATATGAGTACGGCGAAGGACTGCCTTAACACGGGCCACCAATTCTTTGGTATCAAAGGGCTTAATGATATAGTCGTCGGCGCCCATTTCCAGACCAAGAACCTTGTCAAAGGTCTCGCCCTTGGCGGACAGCATAATGATAGGGGTCTGAGAACGCTGGCGGATCTCGCGACAGACCTGATAGCCGTCAATACCCGGCAGCATCAGATCCAGCAGCACCAGATCCGGCTGGAAAGTATCAAACATGCGAAGAGCCATCTCGCCATCTTCTGCGATGGCGGTTTCATAGAGCTCCTTCATGAGATAGAGCTGAATCAGCTCAGCGATATTGTTGTCATCATCAACGATGAGGACCTTCTGTTTAACAGCCATAGAGATTCCTTTCTGTTTGACTGAATGCAGTTTGTAGCCAATCTATTATCTGAATTCAGCGATGGTAACACCGCTGTCACCTTCGCCAAATTCACCCAGTCGGTAAGATTTAATGCGCTTCTGTGAGCGCAGGAAGTCATGAACAGCCTTGCGCAAGGCACCGGTGCCCTTACCGTGTACGATACGGACGGTATTGAGGTGGGCCAGAGAAGCATCATCCAGGTATTTGTCCAGTTCAGAGATAGCTTCATCCACAGTCTTGCCCAGCAGGTTGATTTCCTGGGAAATGCTCATAGCCTTGCTGACTCTGACGGAGCCGCTGCTCTTCTTAAAGCCGCCGGGACCGGTGATGTCCGGTGTGTCGATCTTCTCCAGATCATCGATGGAGACCTTGGAACGCATGATGCCCATGGTAACAAAAAGCATGCCCTTGGCATCCGGCAGAGAATTGACTGTGCCGTTAAGACCCAGGGACAGAACTTTAACATCATCACCAAGCTTAAGGTCGGTGGGTTTCAGACGCCCCTTTTTCTTCTTGGGCTGTTCGCTGACAGCGGTACGCTTATCCAGAGAGTCGATCTTGGTACGCAGGTTGGCCCGGCGTTCTTCCAGTTCACGGGCAGAATCCTTGCCGCCGTGCTTGTTGTAATAGCGAATGGTCTGGTCAGCGTAATCTTTAGCTTTCTGAAGGACACGGCTGGCTTCTTCTGTGGCCTGGGCCATGACTTTCTCACGACGCTGGCTGAGAGCTTTCTTCTGTTCCTTGATCTCGTGACGAAGTTCCTCGATTTCCTTGCGTTCCTTGGCGATAGCATTGCGATCACGCTCGATCTGAAGACGGCTGGTTTCCAGTTCAGTCAGCAGATCTTCGAAGGATTCCTGAGTGTCAGAGATTTCTTCTTTAGCCCGGTCGATAACGTCAGCGGGCAGTCCCAGTTTCTGGGAAATGGCGAAGGCATTACTCTTACCGGGAAGACCGATCATAAGACGATAGGTGGGGGATAATGTTTCCACGTCGAATTCGCAGGAACCATTGACCACGCGATCGGTACGCATAGCAAATACTTTCAGTTCGCTGTAATGGGTGGTGGCAGCGGTACGGACGCCACGCTCCAGCAAGCCCTTCAGGATAGCAGAAGCCAGGGCGGCACCTTCTACAGGGTCGGTACCGGCACCCAGTTCATCGAAGAGAACCAGACAATCCGGATCAGCTTTTTCCCAGAAGGAGACAATATTGGCCATGTGGCCGGAGAAGGTGGACAGAGACTGTTCAATGCTCTGTTCATCACCGATATCGGCATAAATCTCACGGTAGAAGCCAAGACGGCTGCGGTCGGCACAGGGAATGTGGAGACCGGACAGGCCCATGAGAAGCAGAAGACCAAGTGTCTTCAGGGAAACGGTCTTACCACCGGTGTTGGGACCGGTGATAATCAGCATATCGAAATCCTGACCCAGGGAAATGTCGATGGGGACGACTTTCTTCTGGTTAAGCAGGGGATGACGGGCCTTCTTCAGCTGAATGATACCCTTGTCATTGAAAAGGGGACGAGTAGCATTCTGATGCATGGCCAGAGAAGCTCTGGCGAAAATGAAGTCCAGCTCAGTCATGACAGCGATGTCAGAGCTGATGATACCGGTGTATTCGGCGGCCATGTTGGAAAGGTCTGCCAGAATAACTTCGATCTCTTCCTGTTCGGCACCTTCCAGTTCACGAATCTCATTGTTGAGCTTAACAACAGAGGCCGGTTCGATGAAAACGGTGTTGCCGGTAGAAGAAGTGTCGTGAACAATACCGGAAACCTGTGACTGATTGCCGGCTTTGACCGGGATACAGAAACGACCATTACGCATGGTGATGAGAGAGTCCCGCAGGTAATCCTTGGCAGAACCGCTGATCATCTTGTTTAATTCCACACGGATCCTGTCTCCTGACAGACGAATCTGGCGACGGATAGAGGCCAGACGGGGAGAGGCATGGTCACTGATCTCATCCTCGGAAAT
>JAGHUB010000018.1 GCA_018065025.1 Candidatus Equihabitans merdae | reverse complement strand
GAAGTCTTCAAGCTGCAATTCGCTGTAGGTGAGTTTGACATGGTAGTCTTTGATCCAAAGGAGCTTAACTGCCGAATCTACGAAGTTAAGCACAGCAAAGAGCGGGTTCCTGCTCAGAGCCGCCATTTGATGGATCAGGAAAAATGCGCTATGACCACCCATCGTTACGGAGAAATCGTGGGCAGGTATGTCATATACCGAGGAGAAAATGCGGTTGTTGATGATGTTGAATATTTGAACGTGGAAGACTATTTAAAGGCTTTGCGTTGATAGAGTGAAGGCTGCAGGAGATGACATCCTGCAGCCTTTATTGTGCAATGGTTTATATGGCGTAACTTTCAAGAGGACGCCGCATTCTGAGCTAAGCAGGCATTTCGCCAAAGGAGCCCGAAAATCCACCCCGCAGGGGTTAGTTGAGGGGGACGACGCGTGCCTGCGCAGGTCAGAATGCAGAGCGTCCTCATTATATGTGATCTGATCATTATGAGGCATCAAGCTGCTGCCGCTTTACGATAGACAGCCCTGGCCACCAGATATCTGGCTGTAGAAACCAATATGACAGTGACAATCCAGGTGATGGGATAGATGCTCATAAGAGTGGTCCATTCATGATGGGTGGGGATATAGGCGAATATCCAGACCAGACGAAGGAGACAGCTGCCAAAGAGAATGAGGAGCATGGGAATCAGAGACTGACCAAATCCTCTCATAGAGCCGGAGCCCACTTCGTAGATGGCTACCAGCCATTGGAGACCAAGAACACTTGTCATGCGCAGCAGGGCGAAGGGAATGACCTTAGGATCTGTAGTAAACAAGCCGATCAAGGGGTACCTGAAGACCAGGAAGAGGCTGTTCAGGATCATACAGGCGATAATGCATTCCAGTGTAGCCCAGCGCCAGACCTTGCTGCAGCGATCCATCTGTCTGGCACCATAGTTCTGACTGGTGAAGGTAATGGTGGCCTGGACAAAACCTGTGATCAGGCTGTAGGCCCAGTATTCGCAGTTTACAGCCACGGCTGAACCGGCTACGGCACTGGATCCGAAGCTGTTGATACTGGACAGAATACAGGTATTGGAGATAGAGAAAACCATACTCTGAAGACCGGCAGGCATACCGATCTTAAGAGAAGAGAGAAGCTCCTGTCGGCTGATAGCAAGCTTGCGGATAGACAGGCGAAGAGGTTCTTCTTCTGTCATCAGATAATAAATGACCAAGCCGGAACTGATGGTATTGGATATGACTGTGGCCAAAGCTACCCCTGCCACAGACATGTGACAGACGATGACAAAGAAGAGGTTCAAGAACACATTGATCACGCCTGCCAGGGTAAGGGCATTCAAGGGCCGCCTGGAATCTCCGGCACTTCGAAGAATAGCGGCACCGAAGTTGTAGAGCATGATGAAGGGGAAGCCCAGGCCATAGATCCTGAGATAGAGAACTGTCAGTTCGATGACATCGTCCGGGGTTTCAATCAGATTCAGGATGGGTCTGGCGAAAAACTGAATCATGACCAGCAGGATGCAGCCGGTAATGAGAGCTGTCAGCATGGCTGTGTGAACAGCCTTAGAGATGCGAGCTTTGTTGCCTTCACCTATATAGCGGGCGATGATGACCCCGGCACCGATGGAAATGCCTACAAACAGGTTAATGAAAAGATTGATAACAGGACCGTTGCTGCCAACGGCTGCCAGTGCCTGAGGGGAGGCGAAACGTCCTACCACAGCGGTGTCTACAGCATTGAAGAGCTGCTGCAGGATGGCACCGAAGGATACCGGCAGGGCAAAGAGTAATATGTTTTTAGCTAATGACCCGTGAAGTGGGTCTAATTTACGTGAAGAATTCATGATTAATCTCTGATCCGCCTCGAGAGCGGATTTGTTTTTCTATACCCAATAGGGTTCCTGCATCTGTAGATGGGGGAAGACAAAAATCAACTTAATGGCGTGAGAGCATTATCACCAATGGTGTATTTGGAAAAATGCTCCACCTGTCAGAGGATACGCTAATTTTCTGCAATCGTCAAATTTGCATTATCAATTTGCACAATTATTAGCAGGGTATATTTACGTGCGGTTATAGGTGGCATCCCATATAATATTCCTTATAAAAATGTTCGATTTTTTGAACAGTGAGGAGGAGAAGATGAGTTTAAGAAGAAAGCTAACAACTGCATTGCTGACCCTGTCTATGGCGGTGGGCATGCTTACAGTACCGGTTGCAGCTGCAGGACCGTCACCCACCAATCCGGTGATGGAACGCATCAATGGTGAAGACCGTATTGATACGGCTTTAGCAGCGGCGGATTATATTTTGGCCGTCAGAGATGAAGCACGTTTCGACAATGTGGTTATCGCCAATGCCTGGAACTTCCCGGATGCCTTAAGCGGCAGTTATCTGGCAAGTCAGAAAAATGCTCCCATGCTGCTGATTGATGACGGCAGTATCGGTCGTGTCACAAGTTATCTGGAAGAAAAGCTGAATAAGGCAGGTAAGGTTTATATTCTGGGTGGTGTTGCTGCTGTATCTCAGGCAGCTGAACAGGCTATCGCAGATAAAGGCTTTGCTGTTGAACGTATCTCCGGCAATGACCGTTACCAGACCAATATTGAGATTCTGCGTGCTTCAGGTGTAAAACAATCCGATCTGATCGTCTGCAGCGGCACCGGTTTTGCGGATGCTCTGTCTGCTTCTGCTTTGGGCCTGCCCATCATGGTTGTTGGCAGCGAGCTGACATTTGACCAGGTGGCTTATCTGGAAGGCGGCGAATTCACCATGAACAAGATGTATGTTATTGGTGGTGATGGCGCTGTTGATGCTTATGTGGCCAATCAGCTGGCTCGCTATTCAAACAATCATGGTTTCGTCAGAGTCGCCGGCAATACCCGATTTGAGACATCCACTGAAGTAGCCAAACAGTTCTTTGATCCTACATCCGACAATGGTGTGGTTATGGCCTACGGTTGGGGATTCCCGGATGGCTTAAGCGGTGGTCCGTTGGCCTACACTTTGAACCTGCCTCTGGTTCTTACATCCAACGATGATTATAAAGTAGCTAAAGCCTATGCCAACCTTTCAAAGGGCAAGACAGTAGGCGTCATCATGGGTGGTACTGCTCGTATCTCCGACGATACCGCTTATAAGATCTGTGATTACAGCAGCCGTGTTAATATGCTTTCCGGTGACAAGTTCAAGAAGCTGACAGTAGGCGGTGCTGCTTATAAACTTCTGACATCTACATGGGATAACTATAACAGACTTACTGTAGGTGAGGTTCAGCTGAGTGATTATAAACGCACCACAGTCGGTGATCGCGATATCGCACAGTTCGTCATTAAAATGAAATTTGATGACCAGGCAGCCAATGAAGATGGTTATTCATGGATGGATGGTTTCGTCAATCGCTATGAATATGACCAGGACTATGAATTCGATATTGAGAATTACTGTGGTGGTGAAGCCGTTACTTATGACGGTTGCACCATTATCCGAGACAAGGTTATGAATGGCTGGTTACAAGATACAGCTTATGTTGAACTGCATTATACCATCAACATGCCTAAGGACTGCGATTATCTGACATTCTATGTCGGACCGTCCTTCTCCGATGAAGAAGATCTGTATGTTATGAAGCACCTCAGCGAAGCTCGCTACACAGTCTTCACATTCGACCTTTATCCCATGGGAAGCTTCTCATAAACGAATTTCATAATGACAAGAAAAAGAGGATTCCATGCTGTCAAGGACAGTTAGGAATCCTCTTTATGAATGAACAAATATTAATCTAAGTCATCATCATCCAGGATATCGTCGAAATCATCGAAGACTTCCGGCATGTCAAGGTCCTCATCAGCGTCATCATCGTCTTCATCAAAGTAAGCTTGTTCACTTTGCTGAGAGGCGTTGTATTCAGCAGCGTCGTCCATGTCATCATCCAGGTCGTCGCCTTCATCGATGTTCAGCGGCTGTTTCTTAAACAAGATTTCGTAGAG
>JAGHUB010000168.1 GCA_018065025.1 Candidatus Equihabitans merdae | reverse complement strand
TCCTTGGAGTTGAAGATATAAGTACCGCGTTCTGTCTCCTGTACCGGCATGTAGACACCGGGACGGGTCTTCTCTTCGATGGCGTACTCAAGCAGGTGGCCCGGTCTTTCTTCCGGAGCACCGCCCTGAGGATCCTTCTCTTCCATCAGTGTGTATTCCCATCTGCAGGGATGAGAACAGGCACCGTGGTTGGCATCCCGTCCTGTCAGATAATTGCTGAGCAGACAGCGGCCTGAATAAGAGATACACATGGCACCGTGAATAAAGGCTTCGATTTCCAATGAATCTCCTACGGCATCACGAATCTCTTTGATCTCCCGAAGAGAAAGTTCACGAGCCATAACCACACGGGCTGCGCCCATTTCCTGCCAGAAACGGCAGGTCTCGGTATTGGTATTATTGGCCTGGGTACTGATGTGGATCTCCACATCCGGTGCATAGCGCTGAGCCATGCGGAACATGCCGGGATCCGCTACCAGGATAGCATCCGGACGAATGTCATTTAAGAAACGGAAATAATCTTCCGCTGTTCTCAGGTCTTCGTTGTGAGCCAGGATATTGGCAGCTACATGGATTCTGACGCCATGTTCGTGAGCATAACCAACGGCTTCCTCCATCTCCGGTCTCGAAAAATTGATGGCGCCGGCACGAAGGCTGTAGGCGTCGCCGCCGATATAGCAGGCGTCTGCCCCGTAACGGACAGCTGTCTTAAGCACGCCCATGGAGCCGGACGGCAGTAATAATTCAGGGTGTTTCATCGTCTTCTTCCTCCGGGCTGATGGCAGCCAGCATCTCATTAGCAGTCTGAGAAGTATTCAAGGTATAAGTACCGGGCACTTCTTTCTCGTGATAGGCAGACAATCTCTCCTGTACCGTGAAGACCAGGGCACTTTCGATCAGGCCGGTCTTAGCCAGGATCTTGCCGATCTCGTGAGGTGTGGAACCTTCCGGAATGGTGACAGTGATGTCAATGCCCGGAGGTTCTGACAGAGGCTCGTCATCGAAAACACGATAAGTGAAGTTGTAACCCCATTTTCCGATGAAGACCAGTATGACGATGGCCAGAATCACCACCAGCACACGGATGGAACTACCGAAAACATTGACGGCAGTCTGATATTTTTGAGATGATTTGTCGATCTTCTTACGCATACTTCTTATCCTTTATCTTGGCAAGGACAGGTCACTGATGGATGCTGCCACACTGTATAAGCGGCGCAGTCTGCCGCACAAAGCAGCCTCAGCTCTAAGATAAGCAGCTACTTCAGGATTGTTGAGGAGTTCGGCATGTTCGGCACGAAATTCATCCGTTGCTGCCAGAAAGTCCTCATGCTCGGTCTGATTCAATTCATAGATCTCCCGGCGCAGTTTATCAGCCTGGGCTTTCAGACCCGGTACCCGAAAGAGCTGACGCTCGGCATCCTGAAACTTTGTATATTCAGGTAAGGCACGAACAGCGTCGGCTACTTTATCGGTTAATAACTTTTCTTGTTCCATTAGAATGTGGTCTCCATGATGATGGGCAGGATCATCGGCTTACGGTTAGTGCGTTTCCAGATAAAATCAGACAGATCTTCTTTGATGGCATTCTTGATCTTGCCCCAGCCTGTCTGATTCTTGTCCAGGCAGCGATAGAGGGCATCGATGACAACATCCGTTGCCTCATCCATCAGGCCTTCAGCTTCCTTGACATAAACGAAGCCTCTGGAAATGATATCCGGTCCTGCAACCACCTGGCCGCTGTAGGCTTCCATAGTCAAGACTACCATAACAATACCATCCTGGGCCAGTCTATGACGATCCCTAAGGACTGTCTGACCTACGTCGCCGACACCAAGGCCATCTACCAGAACACCTCCGCATGGTACCTGAGCCTTTACTTCAGCTTTCTTTTCGCTGAATTCCAGCACATCCCCGTCGTGAAGCAGAATGATATTTTTCTTATCAATACCGATGGAAGCTGCCAGTTCGGCATGGGCTCTCAGGTGATGGCGTTCGCCATGAACCGGAATAGCGTATTTGGGCTTGACCAGCTCATAGATCAGCTTAATATCTTCCTGGCAGGCATGGCCGGAGACATGGGTGCTGTCTTCCAGAATAACCTTGGCACCGATATCGCACAGGGCATTTACTGTGTTGTAAACTGCCTTTTCATTTCCCGGAATAGGATGTGAAGAGAATACCACCACGTCGTTGGGCACGATGGTAACCTTCTTGTGGGTGTTGGCTGCCATACGAGACAGGGCGGCCATGCCCTCACCCTGGCTGCCTGTAGTGATCAGGACAACCTTCTCCGGTGAGTAATTATTCAGTTCTTCCATGTCAATAATGGTATTGGCATGGTCATCGATGTAACCAAGTTCAATAGCTGCACCGATAACGCTTAACATGGAACGACCCTGCAGACATACTTTCCGCTTATATTTGGCGGCCATGTTAATGATCTGCTGGACGCGGTCCACGTTGGAAGCAAATGTGGCGATGATGAGACGACGCTTCTTATACTCGTTGAAAATGCGGTCCAGTGTGGCACCTACAGTTCTCTCAGAAGGTGTGAAGCCCGGTCTGTCTGCATTAGTGGAATCGCAAAGCAGGGCCAGAACACCTTTCTTACCAAGCTCTGCAAAACGCTGCAGATCGATGATGTCACCGTAGACCGGTGTGTAGTCGATCTTAAAGTCGCCGGTATGTACCACGATGCCGGCCGGTGAATAGATCGCCAATGCGGCGGCATCCTGAATACTGTGATTGGTCTTGATGAATTCCACGCGGAAATCACCAAGGGTAATGGTCTGACCATACTTGATGACACGGCGCTTAACCGTTTTCATCATCTCATGCTCTTCCAGTTTCTTCTCGATAAGAGTCATGGTCAGCTTAGTTGTATATATAGTGGTCTTCAGTTCTTTGAAGATATAGGGCACGGCACCAATATGGTCTTCATGGCCGTGCGTAATAACAAAACCCTTGATCTTATCTGCATTTTCCTTCAGATAAGTAATATCAGGGATAACAAAATCAACGCCGAACATATCATCTTCAGGAAATGCTAAGCCGCAGTCCACAACGATGATACTATCGCCGTACTCAAAAGCTGTCATATTCATCCCGACGCATTCTAATCCGCCAAGAGGAATAATCTTCAGCCTGTCTTTATGCAGTTTTTTCAAAAAAATCCTCCTATTATTCTATTTTATTCTTCGAATTCTTCTTGATCTAATATTTCCTGAAATACATTTAAGAGGGCCTCGCACTCAACCGGGTCCGTCACCAGCACATAGCAAGCCTCTTCATCAGTTACTTCGGAAATATCCTTTAAAATCAAAACTTCCACCTCGTCATCGTCAGAACCATCTGTTACCAACAGATAATCTGCTCCGTTCAGACGTGTTTCAGCTTCAATAAAAAATGCTCTTTCAATGCCGTCATCGGCTGTAATGTTAATTGTTTTCATCTGTATGATTATTCATCCAATCTTCTAAGATAACCTGGGCGGCTATCATATCTACATATTTTTTATAATCTTTACGGGGTACACCGTTTAATCGCATGATCTCTTCGGCTTCGATTGATGTCAGCCGCTCGTCACACAAATAAAGAGGGAGATCGATCCTCTTGCTTATCATCTCGGCGAAGGCCTCTGCCGCTTCTGCTCGCTCGCCGACACTGCCATCCATATTGACCGGATGACCTACCACGATGGCTTCTGCCTTATACTCCCGCACTAATTCCTCGATGCGGGACAGGGTCTTTCTCAGGTGGTTTTCTTTCTCACGACGAATGATTTCCACACCTGTGGCCCCCAGGCCCAGCGCATCGCTAACTGCCACACCTACAGTTTTGGCACCATAATCAAGTCCCAGAAGGATCATACTTAGTCTTCCCAGGCTTTATGTTTGATATAGGACTTCAGGAGTTCTTCAACCAGTTCGTCACGCTCTACTTTCTGGATCAGAGCACGGGCTCCCTTGTAGCCGGTAACGTATGTGGGATCCCCTGACATGATGTAACCAACGATCTGATTGACGGGATTGTAGCCTTTTTCCACCATGGCATCGTAAACCTGACTCAGGACGTCCTTTACCTGAATCTCTGTTTCTGAAACCACTCTGAAATACTGTGTATTGCTTAAATCCTGACCCATAATCATTTATCCTTTCCCCTGTGGGATGCCTGATTATTGTGATACATCCCAGGATATCTTTTATCGGTTCTCTCCGAAAAAGACACTTATTCAAACATATCTTACACGAAATCACCCCAGATTGCAAACATGCCCCCAGGGGTGTACACAGAATTTACACAAAGTACTTTCTGAGGAAGCCTTGCATGTTCCATGCGCAGGCACGCGTCGTCCCCCTCAACTAACTCCTTCGGAGTGGATTTTCGGGCTCCTTTGGCGAAATGCCTGCTTACGGAATCATGCAGGCTTCTCAGTATATACACAAAAAATCCTCCGCCCAAAATTGGGCAGAGGATTTAATAATTGCTGTAACAGCCATTCTTTAATTAGAACAGGAAACCACCGAAGGCTACGACGATACCGGCGAATACGATGGATACCATGGACAGCAGCTTGATCAGGATGTTGATAGCGGGACCTGATGTATCCTTGAAGGGATCACCAACTGTATCGCCGACAACACCGGCTTTGTGCTGTTCACTACCCTTGCCGCCGTGATGGCCGCTTTCGATGTACTTCTTGGCGTTATCCCAGGCACCGCCTGAGTTGGACATGAAGATGGCAAGCAGGAAACCGCAGGCTGTAGCACCGGCCAGCATACCGACTACGCCGCAGGGACCAAGGATGATACCGACAACGATAGGTACGACAACAGCAACGATGGTGGGCAGGATCATTT
>JAGHUB010000416.1 GCA_018065025.1 Candidatus Equihabitans merdae | reverse complement strand
ACCCTACTGATTGGGATATTTACAGGCATTTTTGCCCTTATATGCCCAAAAGATTTTACAAGGTTTACATAATTCACAGAGCGCTTTAAGTGATTGGGCGATGAAGCTTCAAAAAATGTCATATATAGCCAAAAAACAAGAAGAAGTTAACATAACTCAAACAAGTTTCGATAAGTCCCACCAAATCTCCGCCAGCTTTTGGCTGCGTGCGTCAAGAAAAAGCCATATATGCCCAATACATGGAGATAGGTTTACATAACTTGAATTATCATCAATAAGTTCCAATAAATTTCAATAAGTCCCACCAAATCTCCGCCAGCTTTTGGCTTTATTCCTCAAGAAAGAGTCATATACCCATACTTTTTTGTATAGCCATAATATTTTGCAGATATCGTAAATTATTTCTTTTTTTTTAAGTACTTTTGAGTTATTATCTGGGATACTGTTTAATAGTATCAATACTTTTAGTTTTTGAGGGAGATTTTGTAACGGAAAACAGGTCTAGACTTCTCACCCATCCGTGAGGATTATCTGAAACAGGCTTAGGAAGCAGAAGCTCAGAAGAAGGAGTGTTATTATGAATATCGAGAAGACAATCAGAAGTCTTACTTCAAGAGGATTTACAGTAAAGCATTTTGCCACAGGTGCAGAAGCTGCTGCTTATCTTGCTGAAGAGATCCGTGATACAGAAGTTGGTTTCGGTGGCTGCCAGACAGCCGCTGATATGAATCTTTATGATATCCTGTCAGAAAATAATAAGTGCTATTGGCATTGGAAGAGCGACAACGCAGTTGACGCCATCTCAAAGGCCAATGAAGCTCCTGTGTACATCACAAGTGCTAACGCTATTGCTGAAACAGGTGAAATCATCAACATTGACGGCCGCGGCAATCGTCTGGCTGCTCAGGTTTATGGTATCGGCAAGAAGGTATATATCATCGCCGGCACTAACAAGATCGCTCCGGATTTCACATCAGCTGTCGAGAGAGCTCGTCAGGTAGCAGCCGTCAGAAGAGGTAAGGATTTCCCCTTCAACACACCCTGCAAGATCGATGACAAGTGTCACGACTGTCGTGCTAAGGAACGTTTCTGTAACGCCATGTTGGTCCTGATGGGTCCCATGTTTGATATGGCCGGTATGGAAGTTGTCCTGATCGACGAAGCCATGGGCTATTAATTCATCACAATTGTTACGCCTCTCTGATATAGCCATGGGCTATTGCAAATAATGCCCCGGATCGAAAATCAGAGCAACAAAAAAAGGATCACAGCGCAAAACTGTGATCCTTTTTTATACCATTTCGATGCTAATATGGCAGGCACAGAATGTCAAGTTGTTTAAAGATATTGAAGTAATATACACCGGTGCTTACGCAAAATAATCCGGAGAATTATCTTAATACCTGTATGGAAAGTTACATGAAAAATGTATTATTCAGTCATTATTAACATGAAAATGATATAATAATGTCAATCAAATCTTGACAAGAAAAACATATAATATAAAATATTTAACGAAATATAGGGGAGCTGATGAAGTTCGGCTGAGATATGAACCGGTATGTTCATGACCCGTGGAACCTGTTGGATAATGCCATCGAAGGGATATAAAGCAAGGAAGGTGCTTCCGATTGTCCGATGCGCGTATCAGGCAATGGGAAGCGCCTTTTTTGTTGTAAGAAACACGCGTTTCTACCTGGGTTGGTCCGATTGGTTTTTAGTAAAAATCCAAAAGGAGGAGAAACAAAAATGGAAAATCAGGATTACAATTCTTACGCTTCATGTAAGGCTGGTTGTCCGGGTGCATCACTGGATATCACAGGATGCAACTTCATGCTGGCACCGATGACAGACCGTTACGAAGAAGTCATCATGGGCGCTATCATGAAACTTGACTCATCAAGAGTCTGGAGTAACACAAGCAAGATGGGAACTGTCTATCGCGGCAGACGCGACGACGTTCTTGATGCCGTTAAGGCATGCTTCGCCTATGCCTATCAGGACGATGTCCACATGACACTCACTATGACCCTGACAAAGGGCTGCCCCGGTGACTGTGATGAAGACTATGTTCTGTCTGATGCAGAAAGCCTTGCCAATGAAGAAGGCATGAAAGACATTCATTTCCCGGTAGACGTCAAGTT
>JAGHUB010000147.1 GCA_018065025.1 Candidatus Equihabitans merdae | reverse complement strand
TCCTTGGCCATAGCCTTCATCTGGTCATCCAGACTATAGGCGAAAGGAATGAAGGTGGCATCGGGATTGACTCTGGGATCATCGTCATACAAGCCGTCGATGTCTGAAAGCAGAACCAGCAGATCGGCACCAACCAAAGCGGCAACTAAGGCAGACAAGGTATCGTTATCGCCAAATTCAATTTCATCTGTGGTGACCGTATCATTTTCATTGACGATAGGGATAGCATTCAAAATGAAAAGCTCTTCGAAAGTGTTGTGAGCATTTTCCCGATTGACCTTATCCGTCATGTTGTTCTTGGTGATCAGGATCTGAGCTGCAGTCTGACCATATTCAGCGAAGAGTTTCTGATAGACCATGATCAGCTTGGACTGACCGATGGCTGCCAGAGCCTGCTTCTCCTGCAGGGACTTGGGCTGAAAGAGGTTCATAGCACTCTTACCTACGGCGATAGCACCGGAGGATACCAGAACCACATCCTTACCCTGACTTGAGATGTCTGAGATCTTTCTTACCAGACGCTCCAACTTAGTTAAGTCCAGCTTCCCTGTCTCTTTGTGAGTCAGGGAAGAGGAACCAACTTTAAAAACTATTCTTTTTTTATCTTTGATGGTGTTTCGCATGTTACAAAGTCAGCTTAAAACTTAACCTTCTACCTTGGACTGACCGCCGTGAGAGGCAACAGCCTGATCTCTTTCTTCAGCCATGATATGCAGGTAGTTAGGTTCGTTATTTTCGTATGCAGCCTTCCAGTCAGCATTGTACTGTTCGGCGTTGGCTACAAATTCTTCATTTTCGATACAAGTTGCAGAGGCCTGATCAGCACCGATAAGGCACTTGCCAAGGAATTCGTTCTGGATCAGCAGAACCCATGTGATACCGGTATTAATGGTCAGCTCATTGCCGTCCATATCGTAGTACTTAACCGGTTCCCAGAAGCTGGGACGTTCCCATCTGATATCGATGGCTTTACCTCTGGTGATGTACTTACCGCGGCCGCCGGCTGTGGTATCAAAGTGCAGATATACCGGATGGTCGATAGTCAGTCTCTGATAGATATCATAGTTCTGGTATTCCAGAATGATATTATCTGTCCACAGCTGCTGACCATTTTCAGCATCCACATGAGCACGACCGAACTGATTACGATAATAATGCTTATCATCCGGATTGTATGTGAATGTGGGTGTGTTATAGAAATAACCCGGTTCTACATAAGCGGCATCCTGACCACCTTCATTGGTGATTTCATCGCCCACCCATGCGAACTTGTACATGGGCTGATGATCTTCATTATAAGTTCTGCGATAACCGCGGATATCGATGGCTTTCTGAACGCCTTCATAACCGATGTAAGCGCTGTGTTCACCTGTATGGAAAGTGCTGTCACGATAGAAGCAGCCATAAGTTGAACCAAGCAGACCGCTTAAGTTATCAACATCGTCAGATTCCAGATACGGCAGGGCGTAAGCAGCCTGACCATAGTGAACAAAGAGACGGTCCAGACCGGCTGTCAGAGACAGGAAATAGTCACGGCAGCTGCGAAGGGGGCCGATACGGGGCAGATCACTGAATTCTTCGAAAGTAGCACACATTCTGGTGTAGGAACCTTCAACAGGAGCTTCATAGATGATCTTGGCTCTGCTCAGACCACTCTGAGGATCGGCAGCCTTGGAGTTATCGATCATAAAGGACACAGCTCTTGTCTGACCAACTTCAGGAGTGACGTATTCACCAGTGATGGTACTCTTTACCATACCTTCGGGGATGGGCTCTGTCTCAACAACTTCCGGTTCAGCTTCCGGCACTGATTCCGGTTCTGATTCAGGGACAGATTCCACCACAGATTCGGGTTCTTCAACTTCTGAAACAACAGATTCCACTACGGATTCTTCCTGTGTGGTATCGGCCTTGTGACCAAGGGTACAGCCACTCAGCATCATCACAGCGGAAAGTGCAACAGCAATTGGCAATCTAAAACGTTTCTTCATCTCGTTACCTCTCTCTTCTGATTTTCAAGTTTTGCAGGATACGCTCCTGTTTTTCTTCCATGACCAGTCTTTCTTCATCATTCATGTGATCATATCCCATGAGATGAAGCATACTGTGAGCGATCAGGAAAGCCCATTCCCTTCTGTTGGAATGACCATAGGCTTCAGCCTGTTCCTGAACCTTGGTGGCTGCGATGACAATATCACCCAGCACAAGACAGCCATTTTCAGGATCAAAGGCATCGATATCGTCTTGGTCCAGGCTGTCAAAGTCAGCAGGTGTGGCGTATTCTGTCATAGGAAATGATAACACATCTGTCACTTTATCGATACCCCGCATTTCGCGGTTAAGGTC
>JAGHUB010000312.1 GCA_018065025.1 Candidatus Equihabitans merdae | reverse complement strand
GTGTGACGCTCGGAAACCTGCTTGTATTCTTCAATGGCAGTGACGTTAACATGACCAAGGGCTTTGATTTCTTCCTTGATCTTGGCAGCTTCTTTCTTAAGAGCCACACGGTCTGTGTACTCTTCCTTACGCATAGCTCTGGCTTCGCTGGGAGTGATCTCATATTCCTCCCAGAGATAGGCAGTCTGCTTGTCGGATTCTTCCACCAGACGTTCCTGTTGGCTGGTGAGACGATACTGTTCCTTGTCCAGACGGTTAATGGTTTCACTTAAGGCTTCACGCTTATCGAAGAATGACTTGTGGGTAATAGCCTGCTGTGACTTTTGGTCAACCAGCTCACGTTCCTTGTCGCCTGCCTTTTCAATGGTCTCCTGGATCTCCAGCATCTCCTGTTCGGCATCAGCGATGGCCTGCTGTCTGTCCTCGATCTCAGAACCGGACATTTCCCGACTCTCGATCAGGCTTTCGTCCTCGTCCTTAAGAGTCTGGATCTCATCCAGCAGACGTTCCTTATTGGCGTGAATATAGGATAACTGCTCACGAAGAGCGGCCACCTTAACGTGAACGCTTTCCAATTTCTCAGTCTGGAGAGCCTTCTTGGCGTTCAGGATATCTTCCTGCTGAGTGAGCTTAGAGCCTTCTTCATTGAGCTTGGCTTCAGCTTCTTCAGACTGGGCCATCTCATCTTCCATGGTCTGCTTGCTGGCCTTGATCTCATCGATCTGACCGGAGATCTCGCTGCTTTCAAGCTTAAGACCCTGAGAGGATAAACGGTTGTCTGTCAGCACTTCTTCAGCCTGACGCAGTTCCAACTCAGTGGTGTTCAAGCGAATGCGGGCATCCTGCAGACGATTGTGGAGTTCTTCCAGATCCTGACGGGCTTTATTTCGAATCTGACGTTTATCTTCCAGAGCTTTTTGGAGAGCTGTCAGTTCTTCTTTAGTCTTAACAGTTTTGGTTTCCAGTTCCTCGATTTCACGCTTACGGCCAAGAAGCTGGGTATTATTCTTAAATGCACCACCGGTAATGGCACCGCCGGGGGTAAAGAGTTCACCCTGCAGGGTAACCATATTTAAGCTGTGGTGGTATTTGGCACCGATCTTAAGAGCATGATCGATGTTGTCGATAACCAGGGTACGACCAAGCAGGTAATCTGCCAGAATCTCATAACCCTTCTCAGTAGTTACCAGTGAAGAACCAAGACCAACTACGCCGGGTTCGGCCAGGACATCATCCCTGTCAAACTTACGGACACGATTAATGTGTGTCATAGGCAGGAAGGTGGCACGACCCAGTCGATTCTTCTTCAGGAACTCGATCATGCGCTTGGCTGTCTGTTCTTCCTCAGTGACGATATTTCTGGTCTTAGAACCAAGAGCGGTCTCAATAGCCAGCTCATAGGCCTTGTCCACATGAAGCAGTTCAGCTACAACACCAACGATACCGGGCTGGTTAGGCTTCTCGTCCATAACGCGGCGGATACCATTGCCGTAACCGTCATACTGTTCTTCCAGGTTCTTGAGAGATTCCATTCTGGAAGCATCACGGTGGTAAGTAGTCTGAAGCTGATCCAGCTTCTGGTTATGTTCATTAAGAAATGCCTGGCTTGCTCGAATAGCATTTTCATATTCGGAAGCCTGCTTTTCCATCTCTTCGATCTCAGCTTTGGCATTGGCCTTCTTGACAGAGCCTTCTTCCATAACCTGGCGGGCTTCTGTCTCTTCTTCCTTATAACGAAGAGAAC
>JAGHUB010000435.1 GCA_018065025.1 Candidatus Equihabitans merdae | reverse complement strand
ACCTTGGTCTGGAATACAGAGACCAGACAGATGATCAGGTCACCATCGATTCTGCAGAAGCCACCATCAAGTACGGCGTCGCTGTAAAATGCGCCACCATCACTCCCAACCCGGCTCGTGTCAAAGAATATAACCTGAAGAAGATGTGGAAGAGCCCCAATGGTACTATCCGTGCTATCTGTGACGGTTCTGTATTCCGTGCCCCTATCCTGGTTAAGGGTATCGATCCGGCTGTTGTTAACTGGAAGAAGCCCATCACCATCGCCCGTCACGCTTATGGTGATGTCTATAAAAATACCGAGATCCGTGTTCCCGGTGCCGGCAAGGCCGAACTGGTCTTCACAGATGAAAATGGCGTAGAGACTCGTCAGACCATTATGGAATTCGACGGTCCCGGTGTTATCCAGGGTATGCACAACAAAGATGACTCCATCAGAAGTTTCGCCAGAAGCTGCATGAGTTTTGCTTTGGATGTTAAGCAGGATCTGTGGTTTGCCACAAAGGATACCATTTCCAAGACCTATGACCGTGACTTCAAGGAAATCTTCGAAGAAGTCTATGCCAACGAATACAAAGAAAAATTCGAAGAAGCCGGTATCGAATACTTCTACACACTGATCGACGATGCTGTTGCTCGTGTTATGAAGTCTGAAGGTGGTTTCATCTGGGCCTGCAAGAACTATGACGGTGACGTATTCTCAGATATGCTGTCATCTGCTTTCGGTTCACTGGCTATGATGACCTCCATCCTGGTTTCTCCTAAGGGCTGCTATGAATACGAAGCTGCTCATGGTACTGTTCAGAAACACTATTACAAGTATCTGGATGGCCAGACAACTTCTACAAACTCCGTCGCTACTATCTATGCCTGGAGTGGTGCTCTGAGAAAGCGCGGCGAACTGGACAATCTGCCTGAGCTGGTAGCCTTCGCTGACAAGATCGATGAATCCTGTATCGAAACCATCGAAAAGGGTGAGATGACAGGCGACCTGGCCCGAATCACTACTCTGGAAAATGTTACTGTTCTTGATTCTGAAGGCTTTATCAAAGCCATCCGCAAGACTTTGGAAAGCAAGATGTAATGCCCGGCCCATTAATTCAATATTC
>JAGHUB010000377.1 GCA_018065025.1 Candidatus Equihabitans merdae | reverse complement strand
TCTATGTATAAAATAGATTTTAATAAACCCATTCATCTGCACTTCATCGGTATCGGCGGTATCAGCATGAGTGGTCTGGCTGAGATTCTTCTGAAAGCCGGCTTCACCATCAGCGGTTCCGACAGCACAGCTTCTGAACTTACCGACAGCCTGACAGCCAAGGGTGCCAAAGTCATCATCGGCCAGGCTTATGACAATATTACAGATGATGTGGATGCGGTTGTTTTCACAGCTGCTATTCATCCGGACAACCCTGAATACCAGGGTGCTGTTGACAAACAGAAACCTATGCTGACCAGAGCAGAACTGCTGGGTCAGATCATGAAGAATTATGGCACACCTATCTCTGTTGCCGGCACACATGGTAAGACCACTACCACATCCATGGTTTCTCAGATTCTTCTGAGTGCCGACTGCGATCCCACCATTTCTGTTGGCGGTATGATGCCCGCTATCGGCGGTAATATCCGCGTAGGTGATTCACCTTACTTTGTTATGGAAGCCTGCGAATACACCAACAGCTTCCTTTCCTTCTTCCCCAGATATGCCGTCATCCTGAATGTGGATGCCGACCACCTGGACTTCTTCAAAGACCTGGACGACATCGCCTGCTCCTTCCACCGCTTCGCTGCTTTGGTTCCGAATGACGGTGCTGTCATCATCAATAAGAGTACTCAGAAGTTTGACACCGTTACAGATGGTCTGACCTGCCCGGTCATCACCTATGCCATCGATGACGAGGAAGCTGACTACTACGCCACTGATATCACATATAACGAACTGGGCTGTGCCACATTTGATGCTTATGAAAAAGGCATGTCTCTTGGCAATCTCACTTTAGGGGTTCCGGGACGTCACAATGTAGAAAATGCTCTGTCCGCCATCGCCGTATCCCGTTGTCTGGAACTGGATCTCAATGATGTATCCGATGGTCTGACCGCTTTCACAGGCACAGATCGCCGCTTCCAGAAGAAGGGTGAAGTTGGTGGTGTCACCATCATTGATGATTATGCCCACCATCCCACAGAGATCAAGGCTACTTTGACATCTGCCGCTTCATGCAAGCACCGTGAACTCTATCTGGCCTTCCAGCCTCATACTTATACACGTACCAAGGCCCTCTTCGATGACTTCGTAAACATCCTGAAAACCGTGGATCATGTTATCCTGGCAGATATTTATGCTGCCCGTGAAAAAAATACTATCGGCATCTCTTCAGAAGATCTGGCCGTGGCCATCAACGAAGCCGGTGGCAATGCCATCTATTTGTCTTCTTTTGGTGAAATTGAAGATTTTGTCCTTACAAACTGTGTGGATGGCGATATGTTCATAACTATGGGGGCAGGCGATATCTACAAGGTAGGAAATAATCTGATCGGTGGCTGATTTAAAGGATTTTTTCTTACACCTAAACACATCTATCCACACTTATCCACATTAACCACATTATCCACATCGAAAAAAATCAGTAATCCACATTCTCTCCACAGGGAATGTGGATTCTTTTGTGGATGCATTATTTTGCCTATATGCTATACTCTAATTCCGACAGTCCGGGGAGAAAATAATGCTATGGGAACACTGACTTTAAAAACGTCTTTATTACATAATGTCACAATGGTATCCAACCTGTTTCTTGACAGGTATATGCCTCGTGCCAACGGGGAATTTGTCAAAGTCTATCTGATGCTGCTGCGCACCAGCGCCCGTCACGGGGAAACTCTGACTTTGTCACGTCTGGCAGATCAGTTGGATTGTACCGAGAAGGACATCTGCAGGGCCATCCGCTATTGGGAGCGTGAGGGCCTGCTTTTGCTGGAAACAGACGGAGAAGGTGAGATCACCGGCCTGATGCTGTCCGCTCCCCAGGAAGCTCTGGCTGAACAGATGCCGGTTGTTATCGATACCGGCCACACCAAAGCTGAACCTGCTGTCCAGCCTGTCGTAGAAAATAAGGCTGTCAAAGGTGGAAAAGTCAGTGCTGAACGTATGGCAGAGCTTAACGAAAACGAAGAGATCCATGCCATGAACGTGGTAGCCTCTCAGACTCTTGGCAAACCCCTGACTTTGACTGAGATGCGTACTCTCCTGTATTTCTATGACAATCTGGAATTCAGCCCGGATCTGATTGCATTCCTTCTGGAATACTGTGTCAATAATGGCAAGAAGCGCTTCTCTTACATTGAGAAGGTGGCCCATGCCTGGTATGAAGACGGCGTCCGTACAGTAGAAGATGCCAAATCCAGAATCAGCAACTTTTCCCATTACTATAAGATCATGGACGCTCTCAAGATCAAAGGCAGAGACCCCTCCGATAAGGAGATCACTTTTATGAAGCGTTGGGTCAATACCTATGATTTACCTATAGAGATCATTCTGGAGGGCTGCAGCCGTGCTCTCATGCGTAAATCTCAGAACAGATCCATTGAATCCTATTACGCTTATGCTGACAGCATTCTGTCCGAATGGCACAGAAATGGTGTCACCACCATGGATGATGTAAGCCGTCTGGATGAGCAGTTTAAAAGCAGACTGCATCAGAAGACTGTAGAAAAGAAAGCCGCCGGCAAGACCACCTCCTTCGATGAGTTTGACCAGCGCCAATATGATTATGATGATCTGGAAAAAAGATGGCTGAAAGGTGCTAATGTATGAACCTGAAGAATACACAATACGATATGGTCATGCGGCACTACGAAGAGATTCGCGAAGCACATCGTCTGGAAAATGATGCTCATCTGGAAGAGCTGCGTAGAACTGTTCCGTCCTACGATACCCTGTCCAAGGAACTGTCTCATCTCTATGCCCAGAAAGCCCGCTATAAGATTCTTGGCAAAGATGACAGCACCCTCAGTGCACAGATCAGTGAGCTGATTCAGCAGCGCAAGCAGTCTTTGACTGAAGCCGGTTATCCTGAGAACTATGCAGACATGACTTACTCCTGCTCTCTCTGCCACGATACCGGTTATGTGGAACAGAAGCGCTGTATCTGCTTCAATAAAATCGCTTCGGATATCCTTTATCGCTGTTATGCGCCAAAGGATATTTCTGAAGAAGATACAATCGAAAGCTTTAAAACAGGGGTTTATTCTGATAAGATAAATCCAGATGATGACGAACGGTCACCTAGAGAAATGGCTGAAGAAGCCCTGCGAGCTGCCAAAGCATTATTAAAGGGCACTTGCAACAATCTTCTTATCTTTGGTCATACCGGCGTCGGCAAAACCTATTTGAGTTACTGTATTTTAAACGAGGCGTTGAACCATGGGCGTTCTGCCTTGTATTTTAGTGCGGGAGACTTATTTGACATCCTGGCAGACGCTGCTTTTAACCGAAGCGCTGATGCTGCTGCCAAAGCCAGACTGATTGAAAACTGTGACCTGCTCATCATCGACGATCTTGGGACCGAGTTAAAAAATGAGCTGACGGAAACAGAGTTGTTCCGATTGATCAATGAGCGACTTTCCAAGAAAGTCTGCACCGTCATCTCCACTAATCTTCGCCCCGCTTTTTTAACCAAACGATACTCAGAACGCATCGTCTCCCGTCTCATGGGAGGATTCGTCCCGGTGAAACTGTCCGGACAGGATCTGCGCATGCGTTTTTGAATACAACCTTTTCCTGATTCATGGTCAGGGAACCACAAAAATATAAACCACAGGAGAACGATCATGGCACCTACACACAAAGATGTGAACCCCAATGCCTATATGACTCCGCCCGATGGCCGTCTGGGAATCATCGTCCTGGACAGCATCAGCGCACTGGGTCAGAAAGTAAGTAACTACCTGTCAGACTGGCGTACCGAACGTGTTATCGCCGGCACTATTCAGAATTACAACGGCTATGCACGCCCGGATTACCTGATTCCTGTATCACTGCCTCGTTTCACTTCAGGTGAAGCTAAAGGTGAAGTTAAACAGACTATCCGCGGTGACGATATCTATATCATGCTGGATGTCTGCAACTACGGCATGACCTACAAGATGTCAGGTTTTGAAAATGTTATGTCTCCGGATGATCATTATCAGGATCTGAAGCGTGTCATCGGTGCCATCGGCCATAAAGCAAACCGCATCAATGTTATCATGCCCTACCTCTATGAAGCCCGTCAGGAGCTCCGTGATGGTCGTGAGTCCTTAGAC
>JAGHUB010000087.1 GCA_018065025.1 Candidatus Equihabitans merdae | reverse complement strand
GCTATGTATATAGCAGCAGTCTTACCCAAGGGCAAGGTGGAGAAGTTTTTCCGAATCGTTGGTTATTATTGGTATGGGGTTTCGGTTTATATCATTATCATATTCCTGACGGCCATGCTGATTCGTCTTATCGTTCTTCATACAAGTTTGGGACAGGCCGATATCTTAAGTGACAAGCGTTTTCTTCCAATCGTTGGTCTGGTTTGTGTTGTGACCATGGCTGTGATCTGTATCGGCGGTCACTTTCAAGCCAAGAGGCTTCAAACCACCAACTATGAAGTCACCATCAACAAATCCTGTGACCTGGATGAGTTGAACCTGGTGCTGGTAGCTGACCAACATCTGGGTTACAACATCGGGGTTGAGATGATGACTCAGATGGTTGAAAAGATCAACACCTGCCAGCCGGATCTGGTGGTGGTTGCCGGTGACATCTTCGATAACTGTTTTGAAAATATCGAAGAACCGGAAATAATCGCTGAGATCCTAAAGGGCATTCAAAGCAAATACGGGGTATATGCTGTATTGGGCAACCACGACTGCGAAGAGGAGATCATCGCCGGTTTCACCTTCAACTATGATGAGAAGAAAGAAGCTGACGAAGATATGTATAACTTCATTGAGCAGGCTGGTTTTAAGCTTCTCTGTGACCAATCGGTTATGATTGAAGACAGCGCTTATCTCTTTGTACGTCCTGATGAAGAACGTCCCGGCAAATACGTTGAGGGCGAACGTCTGACCCCGGATGAGTTGATGGCGACTATGGATGCCTCAAAGCCTGTTATTGTCTTTGAGCATGAGCCTAAGTTCCTGGATCAGCTGTCTGAAGCAGGCGTGGACCTACACCTGGCAGGCCATACACACGACGGTCAGTTGTTCCCCCTGAACCTTACCTCTAAGCTTGTCTGGAAGAACTCCTGTGGCCTTTTAGAAGTGGGAGATATGACAAGTATCGTTACCTCGGGAGTAGGCCTCTACGGCCCTTATATTCGCGTAGGAACCACTCCTGAAGTGTGCGACATACATATTAGCTTTAATAATCGAGCAGGCTGATGCCTGCTCGATCTGTATATTCGGAACATTATCCGGAAAGTCTCTTTGATGATGTACAGTTGCTCAATTTCTGCATGTGTAAACACCCACAGTCACTTTGCCACAAACAAAAAACCACCGGTCTTGTGCCGGTGGTTTTTAACGTTATTCAGTTGTTTTCGTATTAACCAAGGATCAGGAAGAACTTCAGAAGGAAGATAGCTGCAACAATGTATGTAAGCAGATGTACTTCTTTGGCTCTCTTTGTGAAGACTTTGATAGCAACGAAAGTGATCATAGCGATACCGATAGCATTACCGATAGAGCTGGAGATCGGGATTGTGATCAGCATCAGAGCTGCGGGAACCAGCTGAGTCATATCAGTCAGATCAAGGTTGCGCAGACCACTGATCATCAGGATACCAACATAGATCAGAGCAGCTGATGTAACAGCAGCGGGGATCAGAGCGGCAACCGGAGCGATGAACATGCAAGCCAGGAACAGGACGCCACAGACAAGAGCTGTCAGACCTGTACGACCACCTGCCTGGACACCGGCAGAAGATTCAACGAATGTTGTGATTGTGCAGTTACCTGTTAAGGCACCGGCGATAGTAGCGATAGCGTCGGATGTCAGAGTTTCTTTCATGCCGGGCATATTGCCGTCTTCGTCAAGCATACCACCAAGAGAGGCGGCACCGATAACTGTACCGATGGTATCGAACATATCGATAACACCGAAGGAAATGATCAGTGTCAGAGCTGTCAGAACACCCATATCCAGGAAGTTGCTGAAGTTCAGCTTGAAGAGTGTTGTGGCTGACCAATCACCCCATGCGGGAAGCCATGAAACACCATTCAGAGCACCAAAGGGATTGTTGCCAAGGATAGCAGCATCGCAGATCCAATAGATGATGCAGCCAACTAACATACCAAGAAGCATGGAACCTTTGACGCCTCTGATAGAAAGAACGACGATAACGATCAGGCAGATGAAAGCGACGCAGACGTTCAGAACCATGTTGGAATATGCAGAACCGATGGCATCTCTTGCGAAACCGGGGGTAAGGGAACCGAAGAAGTCCTTCATCATGTAGAAGGGACCGCCATTTTCGGAATACAGGCCGGCGTTTGAACCGAAACCGATATTCAGAAGCATAAGACCTACACCGGGAGAGATACCAAGACGGATAGCAAGCGGAATAGAATCAATGATCTTATCACGGATGTTGAAGATGGAAAGAATCAGGAAGACAGTACCTTCGATGAAGATGATACACAGACAAGCCTGATAGGATTCCAGATAGGTAAGACCTGTCATTGCAGCAACAGATGTGGCAACAGCTGCAAAGAATACATTAAGACCCATGCCGGGGCCAAGAGCAAAGGGCTTGTTAGCATAGAATGCCATGAATAACATACCGATTGCCGGTGCTATACAGGTTGAAAGGAAAATACCGTTCCAAAGGGGTGAACCGGTATCAAAACCTGTCAGCATGTTTGGGTTCAGTGCGATAATGTAAGCC
>JAGHUB010000270.1 GCA_018065025.1 Candidatus Equihabitans merdae | reverse complement strand
GTTTCCTTCTCCGATGGCAAGATCGTTGTTGGCAATCTGTCATCCTTCGATGAAAGCAACGCCGCTAAAGACGGTGCCAGCAGTCAGGACAAGAACCAGGTAACCTTCACCATCAATGAGAGCACAGATATGCAGGACGGCTACACACCCAAAGCCGGCGATGCTATCAAGTTCAGATACGAAGCCGATGGCAATGGCGGTTTCAAGATGGTCTTCGTTCGCTACATCGGTACTCCGGAAAATAATCAGAACTCCGGTTCAGAATCAACTCCCGATTCCGCACAGGAACAGCCCGTTGTTGCTGAAAATGCAGATTAATAGCAAGTAGATAATTAATAACCTCACAATCTATAAAAGACAGGAGCAGAAAGAATCAACTTTCTGCTCCTGTTTTCGTGTACATACCTCCGATCTGTGCACAAAGTGTGTATAAGAGAGGTGTAACATAGGTCTCAACAAAGGAGATATCCCATATCAAAGGAGATAACACATGGCTAACAAAGATCAGAAAAATAAACCGGTCGACAAAAAGAAGGTCGGCATCATCGCCGGTATCGTAGCAGTCGCTCTTGTCATTGGACTGGCTATCGGCGGTATCTTTAAACCCGCTCCGGCTCCCCAGCCCACACCGGCCCCCACACCGGCCCCGGCTCCGGTAAAGCCCGTTGAACCGGAAGAACATACATGTACCGGTACTTTCAAACACGGCGAGATCTACGACATCACAGTAGAAGGCCCCACCGGTGATATGAATTTCGATACCACAAACGCTGAATTCATCTATGGTTCCCAGGGCGTTTTGACCGTTGGCGATACAGTCACCGTTACTTACACAGTAGATAAAGATAACAAGAACGTGGCTGAAAGAGTTGTTGTAGACAATGAAGTCCCCATTGTCTGCACCGAAAAAGGTATCGTTTCAGACCTTCACGACAAAGAAGTGGTTGTCGTATCTGAAAAGGATACCAATAAATTCGCCAAGGATGACAAGACTGTCATCGAAGGCAACCTGTCAGTTGGTGATGAAGTAGAAGTAACTTACAACTACAGCCAGGATGAAAACTTCTATGCAACCAAGATCAAGGTAACATCTGAAAACAAAGATCCTCGTCAACAGGTTTGCATCGGCACCGTCAACGAAGTTAAAGACAACGTCGTAAAGGTCGCTATCAACAAGAACGTGGCTTACAGCTTCAAATTGACAGCCGCAACCAAGGTTACAGGTAAGTCCGATAAGATCGCAGCCGGCCAGTCCGTGGCTATCACATACATGGGCCATCCGGAAGAATCACCGGAAGCTATCTCTGTAGAGATCACAGCTCTGCCGGCTCCCAAGCCCACACCGGC
>JAGHUB010000062.1 GCA_018065025.1 Candidatus Equihabitans merdae | reverse complement strand
CGATGTAGAGGGTCTTGATCTTCTGGTTCTGGAAAATATCGGGAACCTGGTATGTCCTGCTGAGTTCGACACAGGTGCTCATAAAAATGTCATGCTGCTGTCTGCACCGGAAGGTGACGACAAGCCCCTTAAGTATCCACTGATGTTCACCGTTTCTGATGTGGTAGTCATCACCAAGATCGACACCATAGACTTCTTCGACTTTGATCTGGAAGCCGCTAAGGAAAGAATCCTTTCACTGAACCCCAATGCCATCATCCTGACAGCCAGCGCTAAGACCGGCCAGGGCCTGGATGACCTGGCCGACTGGATCCGCAAGGAAGTCGCCGCAGTTAAGGCCGGGGTATAATAAGCCCAAAATGAAAACTCTACCCCGCAGGCAAGAACCCTGCGGGGTATATACAAAAAACACCGGCATATCATAGATATGTCGGTGTTTTGTATACAAATTAAATGTATTAAGTGTCGTAAGCCCAAAAGCTTACATCATCTGAAATTAATACAGAATCTTCTTACTTTCGTAAACCGGTTCGCAGGTGACCTGGAGACCAAGTTTCTTCATAGTACGGATATCAACCGGTGAAAGCATGACAGAAGAGTGTACCTGGCAGCCCTTCAGGTTCTTGAGCTGAGCCATGGCATTTCTGGCATCCTGTGACATAGCAGCGGATGTGGACAGGGCGATCAGCAGTTCGTCTGTATGAAGACGGGGGTTAACGGAACCCAGGTATTCTGTCTTCAGCTTCTGGATAGGAGCGATAGAATCCGGGGAGATGACACGGACATTGTGATCGATACCGGCCAGTTCCTTCAGAGCATTCATCAGCATAGCGGAGCTGGAACCCAGCAGGTCAGATGTCTTGCCTGTGATGATCTTGCCATTTGCCAGTTCGATGGCAGAAGCGGGAGCACCTGTCTTCTCGGCACGGGCCAGAGCAGCGGGAACAACATTTCTGACTTCTGTGGTGACCTTGGCCTGCTTCATGATCAGTTCGATCTTGTTGGCTTCGTTTCCACCGCAGCTGCCATCTGCCAGACCGTCAAGGGCGGCATAGTAACGACGGACGATCTCCTGACGGGAAGCTTCACAGCAGGCTTCGTCATCAACGATGCAGTTACCGGCCATATTGACACCCATATCTGTGGGTGACTTGTAGGGGCATTCGCCGTAGATGTTTTCGAACATAGCCTGGAGAACAGGATAGATCTCAACGTCACGGTTGTAGTTAACTGTCGTTTCGCCATAAGCTTCCAGATGGAAGGGGTCGATCATATTAACATCATCCAGATCGGCTGTAGCAGCTTCATAGGCCAGGTTGACCGGGTGCTTCAGGGGCAGGTTCCAGATGGGGAAGGTTTCGAACTTGGCATAACCGGCATCGATACCTCTCTTGTGTTCATGATAG
>JAGHUB010000089.1 GCA_018065025.1 Candidatus Equihabitans merdae | reverse complement strand
GGTTAGTCGCTTGATTTTGCCTGAAAAGTAAATTATGCTTCTTCCTGCTTAACGATTTCACGTTTGTTGTAAGAACCGCAGGCTTTGCATACGCGGTGCGGCATCATAAGAGCTCCGCATTTGCTGCAAGCTACCAGTGTCGGTGCACTCATCTTCCACTGTGCTCTTCTTTTATCTCTTCTGGCGGCTGAATGTTTATTCTTAGGACAAATGGACATCTTTACACCTCCTTAACGCACATCGAGTATTTTAACGCACTACATTTTGTTTTGTCAAGATATATATACGCAAAATATCGATTTATTTTTATACTCCCAAATTAAATCAGATATCCGTTAAGATCAGGCGTTTGTTACCAGAGCCAGAGTGTCTCTTGCGATAGCCAGTTCTTCGTTTGTCGGGATGACGAATACTTTAACAGCGGAATCCGGTGTGGAGATTTCCATAGCTTTGCCGCGCTGTTTGTTCTTCTCTTCGTCGATCTTGATACCAAGGTAACCAAGCTGTGCGCAGATCAGAGAACGTACTTCAGCGTCGTTTTCGCCAAGACCGGCTGTGAAGGAGATGGCATCAACACCGTTCATAAGAGCTGTGTAACCACCGATGTACTTCAGCAGACGATGACGATATGCCTTCAGAGCAAGACCGGCTCTTTCGTTGCCTTCAGCTTCAGCTGCGGACAGATCTCTGAAGTCAGAAGATACGCCTGAGATACCCAGAACACCAGACTTCTTGTTAAGGACGTTAAGAACACCGTCAGCATCCATGTTTTCATGGTTAGCGATGAACTGAACGATAGCCGGGTCAAGGTCACCTGAACGTGTACCCATGATCAGACCTTCCAGGGGAGTAAGACCCATGGATGTGTCTACGCACTTGCCGTTGATGGAAGCAGAAACTGAAGCGCCGTTACCAAGGTGGCAAACGATGATCTTTCTCTTATCTTCCGGCAGGTTAGCGAACTTAACTGTTTCGCCCTGAACGAACTTGTGAGATGTGCCGTGGAAGCCATAGCGACGAAGCTGATACTTTTCATAGTATTCATAAGGAATAGCATACATATAAGCTTCAGCATCCATGGATGTACCGAAAGCTGTATCGAATACGGCTGTGTTGGGTTTGCCGGGCATGTTCTTTTCGCAGGCTTCGATACCCATCAGGTTAGCCGGGTTGTGCAGCGGAGCCAGGTCGAAGTTGTCACGGATGTAACCCTTAACTTCTTCTGTTACGATGCAGGATTCTGTGCACTGCTGACCACCGTGAACAACACGATGACCGATAGCACCGATTTCATCCAGAGATTTCAGAATACCATGTTCGGCATCCAGCAGAGCTTCCATAACGAAAGCAACAGCTTCTACGTGTGTGGGCATGGGATTGGTGTTAACGAAATCTTCTTTACCCGGAACTTTGTGTGTCAGCTTAGAACCTTCGATACCGATTCTTTCGCAGAGACCCTTAGCCAGAACGGCTTCTGTATCAGAGTCAATAACCTGATATTTCAGTGAAGAACTACCGGCGTTGATAACCAGAATTTTCATAGTTAATCTCTCCTTTAAAGTTTATCTTGCGTTTATTTCCCGCAAACCGGGCAAGATACTTGATCTTGCCCGATTGATTTCAATATATTACTGAGCCTGGCACTGTACAGCTGTGATAGCTACAACACCAACGATATCAGCGGCTGAGCAGCCACGGCTGAGGTCGTTGACCGGAGCAGCGATACCCTGGCACATGGGACCATAAGCTTCAGCCTTAGCCAGTCTCTGAACCAGCTTGTAGCCGATGTTACCGGCATCCAGATTCGGAAATACCAGTGTGTTGGCATGACCGGCAACCGGTGAACCCGGAGCTTTGGACTGACCAACGGATTCAACGATAGCGGCATCCAGCTGCATCTCGCCGTCCAGCATCAGATCCGGATACTGTTCCTTAGCGATCTTAACGGCTTCCTGAACCTTAGTAACGTCGTCATGCTTAGCAGAACCATATGTGGAGTAAGACAGCATAGCAACCTTGGGATCAGCGCCAACCAGCTGCTTGAAGGATTCAGCAGATGAACCGGCGATAGAAGCAAGTTCTTCAGCTGTGGGGTTCTGGTTCAGACCGCAGTCAGCAAATACGAATGTGCCGTTTTCACCATATTCGCAATCCGGAACGCTCATCAGGAAGAATGTGGAAACCAGCTTTGTGCCGGGTTTTGTCTTCAGGATCTGAAGGCAGGGACGCAGTGTATTGGCTGTGGAATGGCAAGCACCGGAAACAAGACCGTCAGCATCGCCCATCTTAACCATCATAACACCGTATGTGGTGTAGTCGCCCAGCAGAGCTTCTCTGGCTTTTTCTTCTGTCATACCCTTCTTGGCACGCAGTTCAACCAGCTTGTCGATATAGGCCTGTGTCTTTTCGTTTGTGGCCGGATCAACGATTGTAGCACCGGAGATATCATAACCAGCGCCGTTCTTAGCGATTTCTTCAGCAGAACCGATGAGGATCAGGTTAGCTGTATCTTCTTTGAGGATCTGTTCAGCAGCCTCATAGATACGCTGATCTTCTGTCTCGGGAAGAATGATAGTCTTCTTGTCGGCTCTAGCACGTTCTTTGATTCCGTCGATAAATGCCATGGTTAATTTCCTTTCTATTAAACCCACATTGGGGATATTCACAAATACCTAATTATTATACACTTGATAAAAATCTGTCACAAGTCAATTTAGCTATCAGAAACAAGTCTTTTGTACTTTTTTTAGTAATATAGGCTATGTTATGATACTTGCGGGATAAATTATCAATAATTTCCTATGTAACCGTAAACCCAACTTATAAGCATTTTATCTACAGGTATTATCATTTTCTAAATATGAAGAAAAAAATAGCTGCTATTATCTGCGAATTCAATCCATTTCACAATGGTCATCAACTTCTCATCGACCGCGTCAGAGAAGAAACCGGAGCCGATTATGTCATCGGTCTTATGTCCGGTGATTATGTTCAGCGAGGTGTACCTGCCATCACAGACCGTCAGGTCAGAACTCAGATGGCTCTCTTAAACGGCATCGACCTGATCTTGAGTTATCCGGTCCGCTACTGCACCTCTTCTGCCGAATCCTTTGCTTCACATGCTGTGAAGATTCTTCACCGTCTCCATTGTGTGGATGTGTTGGCATTTGGCTCTGAGTGTGGTGATATCAATAC
>JAGHUB010000189.1 GCA_018065025.1 Candidatus Equihabitans merdae | reverse complement strand
TCAACCTTATTCCTTGTTTTCCCTATACCGCTTATAGATGACTTCCAGCAGCTTCTTGTCCAGGTTGGTGCAATTACTGAAGGGGTTGATGATGACGCCTTCTACGTCGTCTCGCTCCAGTGTTTCCTCAACGATCTCTGCGATGGGGGTCTCCTTGATGAGCTCTGCCACTTCTCCTTTGGATGCTTCTTCTGTATTTGTGAAGAAGGGAATCCACAGCTTGCCGTCGTTGGCGGTGAGGGCCTGCATGACCAGGATAGACTGGTCCTTGTCTACGTAGGGCACCGGTGCTCTGCCATCTACAAGCATGCGCATAACGATAAGATGAACAAGGTTTTCCAGCATTTCCAGCTGAGTATCTATGTCTGTCAGTTCATGCAAGACAGAACAGGCTATGGTGATACCAACATTTTCCTCATAGCCGTCTTCCGGAGGAATGTACTTGTGGTCATCTTTGATCAGATCGTAGAAATCCACTGCCACCTCAATCAATTCCTCAGGCAGATACTTCATGGCCTGCTCCAGGATTCCTTCCGGAATACCATAATAGGCCTCGGCGATGCTGCCGGCGATGGCGGCTACTGTATCTGTGTCGCCGCCCAGGGAAATGGCATTGCGGATAACTTCCTCGTAGCTATCCCCTTCAAAGAATGACTGAAGTGCCTTAGGCAGGGCGTCCATACAGGACACATCATGACCATGGCTTTCCCTCAGCTCATCCAGTGAGGCAGACAGATCATAACCGAAATATTCGGTGGCCATTTTCTTCATGTCTTCTTTGTCATCGTAATTTCTGGCCATGTAAATCATGGCGGCGGTACATTCAGCGCCGCGAATGCCCTCCGGATGATCATGGGTGACCTCAGCTGTGGCCTTTGCCACTGCCACAGTATCCTCGATGGTCTCGTAGAGCCAGCCAACAGAAGATACTCTCATGGCAGAGCCATTTCCCCAACTGCCGTAAGGCTTGGGATCTTCTGAATTGAGCCAACGAAGGAAACTGCTGCCGTATACGACATCGGGGTATCTTTTACCCCAGTACTGCATCCGCTCAACACAAGCACTCTTAATGTCTTCCACAGTAGCCTGATCCCCCAATTCCATCAGGGCATCAGCAATAGCCACAGTCATAACTGTGTCATCTGTGAATGTATTTGCTTCAGTGAAGAGCTTGAAGTCCGGCTCAGCACGCCTTAAAGTAAATTCAAATCTGCTTCCTGCAATATCTCCAATGATTGCGCCGTACATATTTTTCTCACTTTCCTCGATAGGTAGTGGGTGTATGGATTGAAGAACGCGTGTTAAAACACCCTATTCCTATTTTAACAGCTTTCGCACCATTATGGTGATAATATCCCCTATTCATAGGTAATCAAATGTATAAATTTGTCTAACTATCAACCCGCGATCCATTACAGGCTCATGTAAGCATCAGCGACTTTTTCATATTCTTCCATGTCGCTGATCTGCTCCACCTCGAAATCCTCCTCACCAACCTTTACTTTATAAAGAAAGACCTGGTTTTCATTGACTTCGTCGCCTTCGATGCGAGCGGCTGCAATATAGGGTGCGCCTTCAACTCTGAACTCGTCTACAACCGCCAGTTCTACTTCATTTCCTTCGCGGTCTGTGACAAAAAATGTGGTGTATGATTTCATTTCGATCTGATCTGACATGATGTTCTCTCCTTTATTATAATAAATCACTCCTGCTCCCCTTCGTTGGCTTCTTCCATAGCCACGTATTCGGGAATGCCTTCTGTGTAATAGACTGAAACAACGGCCTGTGGCCAGTTGAGGCTGATGCGGGCCGTCTTACCCTTGTCGATGCCGGCTTGTCTAAGCTGGGTGAGGATTTGGTCCAGCACTTCTCTGGTCAGATAACCGCCCCGCCAATGGAAGGTCAGCAATGAGCCTTTCTTAGACACCTGAAGAGAGCGCTTGTAGACTTCCTCGATCTTGGTAAATGACTTCTTCATTTCCTTATAATAGAAATGATCGTGGTTGCTGCACTTAGGTGCGGGGTAGATCACCGGCTCGTGGTCCCGGAAAAAGTTTGCATCGTCCAGGTTAAAATAGTCATATCTGGTTTCTTTGATACCCTCACCAAGTTTCTGGATTCCTTTGGTCAGCGAGTTATCAAATGTCACATCCAGATGATAATATACCCCATCGATGCGGACAATGTTCCAGGTGTGGCGGTATTTGATGCCCTTGTCGGGATTGTTGTCGCATAAGGCGATGATACACCAGATATTCAGAGCATCACAGAGGATCTTCACGGATTTGGCAATACCCTCGCAGACACCTACGCCCTGACCAAGGGGTCCAATTATCTCATGAGAATAGGGTTTCTTTAACTTGTCATAGGTAATATTGTCACAAATAAAATCGTGAATGTATTTTTCTTTATCCCAATCGCTTGGTGCCGAAGCTTTCTTGCCCTTGCCGCCATTTCTGCCATTATTCCAGTTGCCGTTTCGGGAGCCAGCCGAACCATTTCCCGAATGGAGCTCTGAATAATTGCTGACATCCTGGGCGGCCCGAGCGATTCTGGCCACACGAGCCTGCATGGCTTTCTGATGTTCCTTGATCTTGTTTTTGTCAAATAAATACTCCGGCTCGAAGATGAGATTTGGCGAATCCGGATAATACTTGTACTTGAAGCCGCTGGCCCAGAAAATGTCCGGATTGTCCAGGCGAAGCATCATAAAAACATCCGCCAACTCCCTGGCCGAAACCCGGGGCATCATGATCTCCGGAGCAATGGCACGAAGGCCCTGCTCCATGGCATGATAAACAGTCTGATTAGTTTTATTCAATTTTTGATAATAGTATTTTTCCATAGAAGTATGATAACACATGAGGTCACAGACTCCAAAGCTGTGACCAGCCCCTCAGCTGCCACAGCTTTTGGTAGATGGAGTGCAAGTTCTGATGATATATGTCCAAAAGACGATGATGGGACACGGTGCAGAGGCAGGTTTTGGTAGATGGGGAGCAGGTTCTGGTGATATATGTCCAAAACCCAGAGGCTGGTCACGACGCAACGGCAGTTTTTGGTAGATGAGAAGCAGGTTCTGGTGATATATGTCCAAAACCCAGAGGCTGGTCACGACGCAGCGTTCAGATTTGGTAGATGGGGAGCAAGTTCTGGTGATATATGTCCAAAGGGCGGAGGACGACACTTCAGCTCATATACATCCCCCTTCAAATCTTGTATAATGGCTATAGTTTTTGAAAGGGGCAAATCCTATGATTATTAGCAAGCAGATCGCAAATGAAAAAATTCCCAATCTCCGAGATTTAGGCGGCATGGAAGGTGTCGACGGCAGAAAGATCCGCGAGGGCCTTCTGATTAGAAGTGAGCAGCTTTTCAATGCTTCGGAAAATGACAAGAAGCTGCTGGAAGAGCTTCCTATCCGCAAGATTTTAGATTTTAGAAATCCCAAGGAAACCAAAGAAAAGCCGGATCCGGTGCCTGCCAACTGCGACTATCTCAACTTGTCCATCATCGACGAGGCATCTCTGATCAGCTGGGAGAAGGACAAGACCCCCGAAAAAATGCCTGAAGCAAAATCCGCCGCAGATGAGGAAGCCGATTCCCTTCATAAAATGCGGGAGATCTACCGGGACTTCATTCGCATTCCCTATTCCCGCACCCAGTACAATCGCTTCCTTAACGAAGTTTTGTCCACGGAAAATGGTGCCGCTCTCTGGCATTGCACTCTGGGCAAAGACCGCTGTGGTTGGGGTTCCGTGCTGGTTCAGGCTGTTCTTGGCGTCAGCAAAGAAGCCATCCTGGAAGACTATCTCTACACTAATGTCTGCCTGAAAGATGAAATTGCAGCCATGATGGCTATGTTTGAGGAACTGAACAAGCGCACCAATATGAAGAGCTTCCACCCGGTTCTTTTCCAAGCCCGCGAGGAATATCTCATGGCCGCCTATAATGAAATCGACAAACTCTACGGCTCCATGGAAGCCTATATCGAAGAAGGCCTCGGCATAGATAAGGCCACAATCAAAAGATTTAGAGATAAATATCTCGTTTGATAATTTCCCCGCATACACAATTCCGGATATGGCGTAATGCGGCCCCTGATCACAGATTGGGGTATGTACTCAAAGCCTCCCTCATGGGAATACTGTAAGCATCAGAAAACACGTCTTAAATAATTAAGTATGCAAAAGCCCGTAACTGATTGACTCGGTTACGGGCTTTAAAAAAGGGGGCTTGCCTTATCGGCAAGCCCCTTTCTCATCCATTATATTCAATTTTCAAGTTTGCTGATTGCTTAGAAGGGACCCCACTGAATAGCCTGAGCTATTACCATAAAGACCGCGGCCACTGCTGTCCAGATACCAAACAGCGGAAGCATGGTCTTGATCCACTTGTCATAGGGTACACGACCAAGTGCCAATGTAGCCATGAAGTAACCGGATACCGGATAGAAGATGTTGGAGAAACCATCACCGTACTGAAGAGCAAGTACGGCAGTCTGACGAGTAACACCAACCAAGTCTGCAAGAG
>JAGHUB010000343.1 GCA_018065025.1 Candidatus Equihabitans merdae | reverse complement strand
TTACCACCCATGGAGTATCCATCAACTTTACTGTAGACAGAAGTACCGTCATCAACTGAAGCCTTCATAAAGCGGCGCAGTTCATCGGATACTTCTTCAGAGATCGTCTGCTTCTGAACAGTAGGCTCAATAGTTTTAATGGTAGCGCCTTCAGAATCCAGTACCTTGCTGATGACATGAGGCTGGTAATAATAACCGCCGTTTATGACAGAAGCCAGAGCAGATATTTCCTGAATCATGGTGCAGGTGAAACCCTGACCGAAGGATGATGTAGCCAGGTCAACGTCACTCATGCCGGAGGCATCGAAGAGGATACCTGCAGCTTCACCGGACAGATCGATACCTGTGCGGCTGCCGAAGTTAAACATGCGCTGGTATTTGCAGAACTCTTCCTGTCCCATCTTCTCAGCAATCTGCATAAGAGCATCGTTGCAGGAATTACGGATGGCATCCAGGTTGGTCTCATGACCATGACCATTGACGTCAGAACACTTGATATAGACACCGGCAACTTCCTGACCACCGTCGCAGATGTATTCTTCCATACCGGTCAGACTACCGTCTTCGAAAGCGGCGGAAACCGTCATGGGCTTGAATACGGAACCCGGTTCGTAAGCATCGCTGATGCAATAGTTGCGCCACAGTTTCTGGAGGTTGGCAACTTTGTCTTCATCAGACATAGCTGCGATCTCCTGAGTGGTGTAATAAGCTGTCAGATCACGGGGATTGTTAAGGTCATAGGGATCTGAACTGCCCATACCGAGAATTTCCCCGGTATTGGGATCCATAACGACAACACCGATATTCTTGGCAGCCTTTGGACCCCAGGGGCCATTGGCGTACTTGGTTGAAAAGCTGGCGATCTCATCTTCGATGATGCGCTGAATATTAATATCGATGGTAGATACCAGTGAACGTCCGTCGGTAGGATCTACGATGGTCTGGGTAAGATCTTCATCACTCCAGTAACCGTATTTACGGCCATCCGCACCATTTAAGGTATTGGAATAATAGCCTTCAATGCCCCAGTCGGCTGAATTATCACCATTGGTGAAACCAATAACATCACAGGCTAGCTCATTGAAAGGATAAACACGAATATAGTTTTCCTCAAACCAGACACCCTTGATGGCATCCAGCCTGGCCTGTTCTTCTTTGGAAAGATCCTTCTTATCTTCAGGATTCTTGTAATTCTCAAAATCCTGTTTCTGCTCGATGGTGACATTTCTGGAAACGATCTGATACTGAGAATTCATGGTCTTCTCGTCTGTCAGCAAGGAACGGACGCCTACCACATCGATATCAAATATTTCCGAAAGGGCTTCGATGGTGGGCTCCAGATAATCCTCATCAGAATTGACTACCTTGCAGTCCAGAATGACATTGTAACGCTTTTCACTGGTAGCCAGTGTCATGCCGTTGGCATCCAGGATATCGCCTCGTTTAAAAGGCAGGATGGTACTGGCATATTCGCCCTGAGACTGGGCCAGAACCTGTCTGGCATACTGGTCACCGCTCTTGGCATTGATGTATGTAATTCTTATTGCTAAAACGACAAAAAGCAGCACGACTACAACGAATAGCCCTGCTAGCTTTCTGCTCATTCTACTATTTATCTTACGATCCCCATAGCGGTTGCCGCCGGGCATACGTCTGATTGCCATTATAACTTACTCTCCGTCATCCACCGACTGGTATTGTCTGACATAACCATTGTCCTGAATACTATACCATATAACCTGGTCTTCTGTCGCATACTGCATGCCTAATTCATTAATCGCAGTATCTTTAACATAATCCCAGTCGATGCTGTCAGTGATTGTTTCTTCGAGAGCGTCATTCTCACTCTGGAGTGCAGTCAGCTGTGACTGTAATCTGGCATTGGATTCTGTCTGGGCAATAACCATCTGTTTCATCTGAACATAATGAACACACATGAAAAGACAAGCCACTGCCATAACAGTGAGAAACAGCACGTAGCCACGCCCTACGGATAAGGCCCGGCTTCTGTTTTGTTCTGTATCTCTTTCGCTGACTCGTTCCCTTGTGCGGGATGGGTTCTTGGGAACAGCTACAGCCTGACGGGCTGCAGTCCCCTCCACACGAGTCTCATATCTATAGCGCGTACGCGCATTTCTTCTGCTTGCCATAATAACCCCTTAGTTTTTTGCAACAATCGGTCTGTGCCCGGGTGTCTTCAGATATGTTTCTCGAAGACTCTGAGTTTGGCACTTTTTGAGCGGCTGTTGACAGCCAGCTCTTCTGCTGAGGGAAGGATCGGTTTCCTTGTAATAACTTTGCCTTTTGATCTCTTACCACAGACACAGACCGGAAAGTTCGGTGGGCACGTGCAGGGATTCTCAAATCGTCTGAACGCGTCTTTTACAATACGATCTTCAAGAGAATGGAAGGTGATGATACAGAAGCGACCGCCGTCTGACAGCAGATCGGTCATGGCTTCCAGCGAATCCTCAAGGACTCCCAATTCTCTGTTTAATTCAATACGGATCGCCTGAAATGTTCGTTTTGCCGGATGACCGCCTGTCTTCTGTGCCTTCATCGGAATAGCCTTGCGAAGAATGGCCACTAACTCCCCAGTGGTGGCAATTTCTTTCTCGGCTCTTGCTTTCACAATGTCCGATGCGATACGGTGAGCGAACTTTTCTTCCCCATAGACACGTAAGATTCGTGTCAGTTCTTCTTCACTGTATCCGTTCACAATATCGGCAGCCGTCATGGCTTTACGACGATCCATGCGCATATCCAGAGGTGCATCTGCCATATAGGAGAAACCTCTGTCTGCTTCATCCAGCTGATAGGAAGAAACGCCAAGATCAAGCAATATGCCATCAACCTGGTCAATACCAAGTTCCTTCATGACAGAAGGCATCTCCTCGTAGTTACGTCGTACGATACGACATCTTTCCCCAAACAGCGCGAGGCGTGCGCTTGCTGCCTTGATGGCATCCTCATCCTGATCGATCCCGATCAGCTGACCCTTACTGCCCAGACGTTTAAGTATCTCGGATGAATGACCGCCGCCGCCAAGAGTGCCGTCGGCATAGATGCCGTCAGGGCGGATATTCAGATTCTCGATAACTTCGTCAAGCAGTACCGAAGTGTGTGCGAATTCCATGTTCTGCTATGGTCTCCTTGTTCAAAACTGATATGCGTTAATCCTTATTTCTTCTGGGCAAATGCTGCGATCTCGGCGGCGATAGTGTCGTCGTCACCAAATTCACTGATCTCATCCCATCTCTCCGGTGACCAGATTTCAAATGTTTCATAGTTACCGGAAATGATGACATCTTTTTCCAGATGAGCATGATCCCGAAGCTTCTGGGATATCAGGATTCTTCCCTGTTTGTCCAGTTCACACTGTTCAGCATTGTTTGAAAGGAAACGTTTGTATTTACGAACCTGGGGGTCAAAGTTTGACATGTCCTGCCATGAGCGCATGTAGTTTTCGAAGGCTTCACGGGTATAAGCCACCAGATTGCCGTCCCAGCCTCGTGTCACAATGACTACTCCATCCGGAATAGCATCGCGATACTTGGACGGGATAATCAATCTCCCCTTGGCGTCCAGTGAATGTTCGTAAGTATTTAAAAACACGCGTTATCTCCCATTTCGTGACATTTTGACCCATTTCATACCACTTACAAGGTATTTTACGCCACATAGGGGGATAAATCAAGGGATTTAGGGTGTCTTAAAGATGTAAAAAGGTAAAAAAAACAGCACCGGCGAGTGTTGGCCGATGCTGTTTCATACCATTTTATTTATTATTTTTTTGACCGGAAAAAGATCAAGCTTCATCCAGCATTTCGATAAAGGCGCTGAGACGTGTTGTCAGCTGCCCCTGATCTGAATGGGAATAATCTGTTTCTACAGACAGATAAGGGATGCCCAGTTCTTCAGACAGCTTCCTGACCTGATAACGTTCAACACTATAGGGATGACAGGTCTGGAGGATGATATCTACGATACCTTCTACCTTAAACTCTTCCACTAACTGACGAAGCAGATTCATACGCTGATTATTGGGTGTCATGACTGCGCAGCCAATCTGCAGATAACGTTCAGCTATGGCTTCTACAATATCTTCTTTGGAAGTATCTACCATATGACGAGCCGGTTTGATTCCGCCGCAGTTTTCCATGCAGACGACAACGCCGCCATTTTCCTCGATAATACCAACGGTCTTGTCCAGAACGCCGCCGATAGGACAGCCGGTAACCAGGATACGTTTGGCATCGGCGGAAACAGGACGTTGGCCGGCATCATAAGCATCTTTGATCTTCTGTGTCATCTGCTTAACAGCTTCAGTGGATGCCTTCTGGTCAAAACTGAAATTGCCGCTGTCCAGTACTTTATAGAGATTCTTGCTGTATGCAGGAGGCGGAACCAATTTCTGAAGTTCCATCAGTTCAACCTTGGCCTGACGCTGCTCATTACGAATCTCGCAGGCCTCTCTGAGTTCTTCATCGGTGATCGTGACGCCAAACTTCTTTTCCAGTGTTTCGATCAGATAACGCAGTTCTGCTGTCCACATATCCTTGGCGTAAGGACGATCGATGCCCTGAGGGAGCTGCATAACATGAACATCTTTGATCTCACCCAGAAGTTCGTACATCTTCTTTTTACCATCACAGGTTGTCTCACCCACGATGATATCAGAGAAATAAGTATAGGGACATTTATCGGATACAGCGAAACCATAGCTGGACTTGATCAAAGGACAAAGATTTTTGGGCAGATCCACTTCTGCTGCACTGATGGTCTCTTCGCTGGTGCCGCAAAGGCTGACCGTATGGATACCGGCAGCATCAAAGATCTCATTGGGGGTAAATGTGCAGAATGTGCCGGCGATCCTGCCGCCATTATCCTTTATAGCCTTGGCCTTCAGAAAGCCGTTCTTACGAGCTTCCGAAAACTCTTCAAATGTTGATGGCAGACGATTATCACTCATGGTTTTCGCTCTCCTTCCTTGTTATCCTATTATCTTCCAATAACTCTAAAAATGCCTCAATGCGGGTACGTATCTGACCTGCATCGTTAGGATAGAAGTCTGTTTCAATACGCAGGAATGGGATGTCCATACCGGCACAGACTTTAGCTATACGCTGTGATTCGATACCGAAGGGGTGACAGGAATGCAGGTTCACATGAACCACACCATCTATCTTCCATTCAATAATGGTATCCCTGACCTGTTCCATTCTCCGGTCATTGGGTGACATAACCGCACAAGGAACTTCCAGATATTTTTCAGCAATACATTCAATGGGATCCTTTGTATCGGATTCTTCAATCAGACGGCGTCTGGAACTGATACCGCTGCAGCCTTCGTAACAGACAACTGCTGCACCGAGTTCTTCGATAACACCGATGGTCTTATCCTCGGTGCCTCCCAAGCCGGCGCCGGAGATCAGTATACGCAAGGGATGTTCATCCAACTGATAGGGACCTCTGCCTTGCAGCCGATCTTCCTCACAGCGATTCAGAATCTCTTCTACATGGTCGTAACGGCTCTGTTTGTCAAACATATACTGCTCGCCGTCCAACACATGGCGCATCTGCATGCCGGTGATAGCCGGCGGATCCAGTTTCCCCAGTTCGTAGATGCGGGCCGCCTGAATTCTTTCTTTATTGCCCCATTTGATGGCTTCCCGCAAAGCCTCATCTGTAATTTCTACGCCGAAGAATGCTTCAATATTTTCTTTGAAAGCTCTCACTTCCATGGTCCAGGGCTTCAGGGATCTTCTTTTATCCGGCACATTGGGCAAATGAATGACATACATAGGTTTGATCTCACCCAGCATCTCATACATCTTTTTCTTCCCGTCACAAGTGGTTTCACCCATGACCATATCGGAAAAATAAGCATAGGGGCAGCTATCCTCCAACGCATGACCATAACTTGCTTTGATCAAAGGACACAGGTTGGAAGGCAGTCGAGTTTCTGCCGCCGGAATAGGTGCTGCACTCTTGCCGCATAAGCCTACCTGATATAAGCCTGCGGCATCCATGATCTCCGCCGGTGTATACTGGCAAAATGTTCCGACGATCTTGGCGCCGCTGTCTTTAAGTTTCTTAACCTGTAAAAACCCATTGCGTCGAGCTTCAGCGAATTCTTCAAAATGTTCCGGTAAAGAGGACATAATAGCTTCTCCAAAAATAGCCTGCCGCAGACCTAAAGATCCACGACAGGCATACCATAAATCTTATTCATCACTCTCCCGCAAAGAGCGATACTGCATTTTACCTTCCTGTCGTACAGCTTCGTACAAACTGTACATGTCTCGTCCTATCTCATTATCCAAATAGTCCTCCACATCTTGTGTAACATCCGGAGAAAACCGAAGAGACAAGCCACAGGATGCTATGACTGACTGAGGGGTAGGCATGAATACAGCTTTGATTTCTTCCCGCCGTAATCTGGCATCTGCTGCCATGGCAGCCGTTGTTGTCCTGAATGCTGCGAGATGATATCTGCAATCCATTTATTACAGAGTGATAACCTGATCGACGCCAACGCCGCCCAGAGCTGCATAAACATTGGGGAAGCAGCCGATACCGGCCGGAGCAATCAGCTTCTTGTCGATCTCACGCTGGATGCAGCAACGGTCACAACCCATCAGCAGCATACCTGTCTTTTCGGATAAGGCAGCCAGACGGTTAGCAATATCATTGCCTTCTACCAGCATATAGCAGTTGTCGAAGAAGAACATCATGCCAACAACATCCGCACCATGGATTCCTTTTTCAAGCTGCGGAATAATCATGTTTTCAAGAATTTCTCTAGCGTGTTCAGATTCCAATAAATAAGCGACTTTCATTGTTTTTTTCTCCTTTTAATTAGTTATTTATAAGCTCATCCTTAGAAGCACTTAACGAAATTCAAGCTGCCTTTAGCAGCATTCTTCCATGCCGTCTCTATAGAGATCTACCATTCGATCATCCATGATGCGATAGACAGCATAGCCCACCTGACCATTTTTCTCACCGGTGATCAGGGTTTCTATAGCCCCCAGTTTATCGATATTCATAAAGCGAATATGCTGATTCTCTTTAGGGGCCGGCACCGGCTCTGTTTCTATGAAACCACCATTTCCGTCATCAATAAGGGCAATAGTGGTATTGGCATCATCAAGTTGGGAGATCACAACCAGATCCCGTTTCCCATCATTGGTAATATCTTCGGAACAGGCAAGCAACACAGTCCTTTCAGGATGTCGCTGACGAAATTCCACAAGAAGAGGATCATTGTCACGAACCATCTCAGCGTAGGCAACACCACCCTTGCTTTCTGCCTGGTCTTCTTTTTGTTGAAGATATTGTCTTAAGAAAGCAAGACAGACAATGATGACAAGGATCAGGCCAAAAGTTAATAAAAGCGATTTCTTACTCTTAGTCATGGCTCCATTTCTTTCTGAACCAACGAACAAATGCCACACAGGCGTATACGATCATCACACAACTGCAGAGAGTCTGCAGCCAGTCCGGAAACTGAATAATAAAAACATTGGCATTTTTAATGCTGTGTGTCACTGCATCGTAATCCAGTACCGGTTTGAAGTTAGGCAACAGGTGATTGGCCAGATAGCCTCCCAACTCAGATAAAGCAATAACGGACACAGCATACAAAGCAACGGCTCGTTTGCCGATGGTCTTCCGAATAGTCAGAAGCTCCGCAATATTTGTGGCACAACCGGCCATCAGGAAAGTAATAGCAACACCCGGTGCTGCCCCACTGGCAACAATAGCTGCTATGAAAGGAATATGGCCTACAGCGCATACATACATCAAGGCTGCTACCACAGTGATTCCCAGCAAAGAAATGATGCCGGGGTCACCCAGATATCTCTGAATAGCACCCTGAGGAACAACTGTAAATAACACACCTGCGATCAGCATACCTGAAACAGTAAACTTACTGATAACCACAGCCAAATCTGTAAAGGACCACTTAAGTCCTGCCTTAACCCGCTGCTTAACGGTACGCTTAGCCTTCTTTAAATTAAGTTGAATACGGGTCTGTTCATAAGCCGGTTTATAATAGAGCTCATCGCCGCCGAAATGATTGGCAATAAGACCGATCAGCATTGGACAAAAGAAACCCATCAGTATGTAAATAATGGCGATCTCTTTCCCCAGAAGGCCAAAAGCCAGCAAGATGGCTATTGGATTGATCATGGGGGAGGCTGTCATAAATGTCAGTGTTGGGCCCAGATAAGCTCCGGAATAATACATACTGACACCCAGCGGAATGGTTCCGCAGCTGCAGATCGGCAAGCACATACCTGTCAATGTGGAACCAAGCAGCCCGGTTATCTTAGTTGAGCCGATGGTGGATTTTTTCATAAAATCCGAACTAACAAACTCGTGAATGACACCTGCCACAGCGAAACTGAACAATATCCAGGGAGAGGCACTGTTCAGCATGCTCATGGCGGAAATGACAATATCCTTGACAAATTGGATAATAAACATACGTTACCGCCGGTGATCCGTCTGTTTTGACGGTTATTTTTTATTTAGCAGAAGCAGCTAAAGTCTGGAAGGCTTTGCGAATACCTGACTTAGAAAGGTCTTCCAGCACTTCAGATTCATTTAATACACAGATACTGCTGCTGACAGCACCATATTTAGGTATGTAGTCAGTATCTTCACCGGCTACATAGACGCGAGTTTCAACTTCCGGGAAATCCGGGGCAAGTTCTTTAACAAACTCACCAAGTGTGGCACAACAAGCACAAGCAGTAATAAATTCAAGACACGGATGTTTCATTTTTAAAAAACCTCCTTAAATTAAAATGTTGTATCTGTTCGTTCCTGGAAAGCTCTGCGAACCAGATTAGTTAACTTAAATACATATTTATCAAACTCTTCGCTGCTGCGATCACGAGGGCGAGGCAGATCGATGGGTACGTCAGCTACAACGCGGCCCTTGTTGCTGCTTAAAACGATGACCCTGTCGCTAAGGAAAACGGACTCTGAAACATCATGAGTAACCATGACTACCGTGATCTTAGCTTCACGAACCATATGTTCCAGCTCATTCTGCATCAACTCACGCATCTGGAAGTCAACCGCGCCAAGAGGTTCGTCCAGAAGGAGAACTTTGGGCTGACCGGCCAAAGCACGTGCCACCGCAGCTCTCTGCTGCATACCGCCTGAAAGCTGAATAGGATATTTCTTTTCATGACCCTGAAGGTGAGCGATCTCAATCAGACGTTTGAGCTTCTCTTGTTTTTCCTTGGCAGACATGGATGAGAATTTCATCCCATAAGCAACGTTCTTCTCAACAGTCATCCAGGGAAAAAGGGCATAATTCTGAAAAACATAACCACGTTCCGAAGAAGGACCTTCCACAGGAACGCCGTCCAGTAAGATCTTTCCTGAAGTAGGTGCCTGAAAGCCGCCCATCATAGTCAGCAAGGTAGTCTTTCCGCAGCCGGAAGGACCCAGCAAAGAAATAAACTGGCCTTCTTCTATATCGAAGCGCAGATTCTCCAGAACCACATGGGGTTCCTTGCCCTTCTCTTCAAATACTTTTGTTACTCCATCAACCGACAGCCTTGCCATTTTTGAACCTCCAACTTGTCAATCTCTTCTCCAATAATCTGATCAGCTGGTCAATCACAAAGCCAACGATAGCGGACATAATCATAAGAGCATACAGTTTTGATGTCTGCATTCTCTCCTGAGCCTCGATCATCAGGAAACCAAAACCTTTGCTGGTTGCAATAAACTCCGCGCAGATAACACTCATCCAGCCTGAACCTACGGCCAGACGCAGACCGGTCAAAAAGCTTGGAAGAGTTCCGGGAATAATAACGTCTCTGTAGATTGCTACAGTGCCTGCCCCCATACTGCGGGCTGCATTGATATAATTGGGATCGATACCGGTTACACCGGATACTGTATTGATGATCAGAGGAAATACAGCACTCATAAAAATCAGGAATACAGTGGGGCCTTCACCAAGACCAAACCAGATAATTGACAGGGGAACCCATGCCATAATAGGAATCTGACGAATGGAATTAACGATAGGCGAAACAGCCATCATAACCTTGGTTGAATAACCCATCAGAAGGCCGATAACCGTACCAACCAACACAGCATACGCAGAGCCGGTCAGAACTCGTTTGAGAGTGATACCCAGATTGCTCATGGTTCTGGAATCTACCCAACCTTTGAAGAACTGCTGCATGGTTTCTACAAAATCCGGCAAAACCAGAGGCTTACTGATGATGCGAGCCGCAATAAACCAGGCTACAAAAATAATGGCGATAACAGCAACGCCCAGCAGCTTCTGCTGCATAGCTTTTACTTTGTTGCCGTTGTCAGGGAGCCGAATTGAACGTTCATGGTTTTCCAATAGTCTAAGACCTCCTCTTGGCTGTCTGTCTCCAGATAACGGCATAGCAGTTTGCCAAGCATATCGTCATCTGACAGTGAATCTATAAATATCTCATACTGATGGATAAGCTCCATCAATCTTTCATCCTCTGTTAATTCCTTCTTTACGATCAGAGACGTTGTGACAACTCCGTCAGAAAGAGGCTGTACCGGATATCTCAAACGCAAAGCTGCCAGAGCATCCAGTACGATAGCGTCTACTGCTTTGTTTTCCAAAGCATAGGGTAATCCTGAAGGAAACATGGGCTGCAGTTCTACGCAGTCTGTGTCATAAGTTTCTCCCAATAAAGCAAGCTGTTCATCTCGCTGATTCATATAACCGATTATGGATGGTTGTTTGGGGCTGTCCGGTCTTGTTACCAGAACATTTCCATCATAAATAACAGCACCATAATCTACATATTCACCGGATGAGAGTATATCGGCAGCTGCATCAGGACATAAAAATGCCACATCAATATCACCTGTAGACAGGGCGAATTGAGCGTTTGAGCCGCAGCAATCACCCAAGCCGACAAAATCAACACCACTAAAATCGACTATGTGATTCCCTGTGTTTTCGATCAAAGTACTAAACAATACGCCTGCCAGGTCATCTCCACAGCCAACGGTCAATTGACTTTCTTCCGTCTTGTCCGCAGTGCATTTTACAAAAAAAACAACTGCTAAAAGTGCGATTAAAATGAGGCAGAAGGCGGCAATGCGCCGCCTTCCCATGCCATTTTTCATTATTTAGCGATCCAATTCTACGTATTCAGGAACGTCTTCCGCAGCGACACCATCAATAGCCAGAGCCTTGGCCTTGAAGCTTTCATAATCCATACCTTCGGGGAAGACCGGATCAATATTTTCTTTGATGAATTCTTCAAAGTCCTTAGCACCGCTATTGTTGAAGTATGTCAGGTCAACATAGTCTTCTACACTAACTGTGTTGATATCATCACGGATACCATAGTAAGCCATTGTGTTCAGCTGGTTGCGCATGTAATCAAGGTTCAGATCCCAACGGATTGTACGACCTTCATCAACAAACTTTCTCCAGTAAGTCATGATAGCGACTTCAACAGGAACGTTGTAGTAAGCAGAGAAGATCTCAGCAGCCATATAAGGATGTTCATACATAAACTGCAGGCAGATGGTATGAGCCAGAAGGATACGTTCAGCCAGAGCCGGATGTGCTTCCGCAAAGTCGTAGTTCATAGCAACCTTGCAGCAAGTACCATGACCTAAGTCACCGCCACGATCTGTATTCTGACGGTCCATCAGCCAACCTTCGCCTGTGTAAACTGCCATGGAACCCCAGGGATCACAGCAGTTATAAGCATCCAGTTCACCACCAACCAGAGCCAGATATTCATCTGAATCGCTCATGGAGAAGTTTTCATACTTTTCGATATCACGGGGAAGGCCAAGATGATCACAATATTCAGCCCAGTTCAAGTTTGTTGTGTCAGGATCTGTACCCATGGAGATTCTGGCACCGATCAGATCTTCCGGGTCCTTGATATCATTGCTGACAACCAGGTATTCACTACCACCGATGTGGTTTTCAGCAGCGATGAAAAGGGGAACATCATTCTGAACAGCACCCAGAGTTGTTGTCCAACCACAGTAAGCCATGTCCATCTGGCCGGCGCTCATAGCTTCGGGAACATTACCATTACCTGTAACATTAACCTTCAGGCCAAGACCTTCATAGATACCTGTGTATTCACCAACACTGGCAGCAGCCATATGGTCACAGTTGTAATAACCAAGATTGATCACATAGTCCTGATCTTCCTTGCTTAATTCAGGAAGGTCATAGTCTGAAAGCAGATCAGCAACGATATCTTCCATAGCAGCAGGACCATCGCTGTATGGTGTGATAGCATCCTCAGAAACTTCAGCAGCCTCAGCTTCAGCAGCTTCGCTTTCAACAGCTTCTTCTGTTGCTGCACTCTCTTCGGGTTCACTCTTGGATGAGTTTCCACAAGCAGCCAGCCCTACAACCATGACGGAAGCAAGAGCCAGAGCGACGGCCTTTTTCAATACAAACTTTCTTCTCATAATAAATCCTCCAAAATTCTATCGCTAAACTACGCCATGTAGTTTAAACACTAATGAACAGCCTGTGTGATCTGTCTATAAAGTCCATATCCTCCCAAGACAAGCAAAAGCAATGCACAAACTGATGCGGCGGGTCTCCAGGACCCCAAGGTTAAAATATTAGCAGCCTTCAGATAGACATCCGATGAACTAAGATCCAGCAGAGGTATAAAACCTTCATCAATAAGCAGATGAATCATGAAAGCAGCCACACTACCCAATAGAAGGACTGTCATAATAATGATTCCTGTGACTTTCCTGCCTATCATGCCAAGCAGGATCACCAATTCAGGAATATTGCTGACAATACCAACTATAAGCAGCAGAACTGTACAAGACGGAGCCATACCTGCAGCACTCAAGGAAGCCACAAAGGGCACATCATCCGGAATGCAGGCATATCGACTGATTCCCATCAGAACCACCTGGAGAGGAGCGGCCTTCTCCGGCAGACTCAAAAGGCTTTGGAATAAGGATGCCGGAAAGATAGTCATCACCAGTCCTTGGATCAAGATGCCAAGCAGACACCACATGGCCATCACAGAGCCCAATTCCCGAAAACTCCAAAGAAAGCTCTCGGATAAGCTAAAAGCAGCGATCAACTCCGGCTTCTTATCCGATTCACATCTTTCGACAACATAAGCAGCAGCCAGCGTTATGATCAGCGATGTCAACAGATAGATAGTTGTTAATTCCGAACCCAGCAAACCCAAAGAAGCGAGTATTGATGCCGGATTGATCAAGGCAGCTGCCAGATAAAATGCAGCTACTGCAGATGAACACCATCCCCGTCGCTTAAAGCTGATAACCAAAGGAATAACACCGCAATTGCAGATAGGCATAAGGCTTCCGATGAGCAGACCAAGCCAAACAGAAATGAATCCTGTGCGAATCTTTAGTGATGGTGGAATCAACCAATGCACTAATGCACAGAGAAATAATCCCAAAAATATCCACCAGCCTAATGTGAGAAGCAAGTCCTCAACATGACTAAACCAAATCATCAAAAAATGCATGCCGTACAGTTTTCCCCTCATACACATTCAAAAATATACTAATAAATTTACACAATTAGAAATATGTCTTTTCAATAAATCCAATACATTTATTTGTAATTCTAATAATTCTTTTTTGCATTGAAAAAGCACCGATGAACTCTCATTCATCGATGCTTGATCTAAGTTCATATTTACTTATTTCTTTCAGGTAAGTGACTTATTCCGCAGATTCATCGGATACTTCTTCAATACTCTCTTCTGCTTTTCCATCAGCAAGTACTGCTGCCCCGCCTCTGGGATCAAAATCGGCTTTGGCATGTTTGCAACCGATAATAATGCCAACGACGCCGATTGCTACAGCACCAAAGGACACTACCATAGATACCGGGATGTGGGTTCCGGTGATATAGAGCTGGTCGGTTCGAATGTATTCGATCCAGAAACGTCCAAGGCCATAACCGATACAATAACGGAAGAAGTTTTCACCATGGAACTTGATCTTGTCTCTGAAGATAAAGATCAGGATCAGTACGCCCAGGTTCCATAATCCTTCATAGAGGAAGGTGGGATGTACAGAGATGAAGTCCACACCGCCTATGTTGACCAGATGATCCAACATCTCCTGAGTCACATCGCCGGAACGAACGAAGGACAGAGGCAGCTGCATAGCCAGCAGGCCATCTGTATAACCGCCGAATACTTCACGATTAAAGAAGTTACCCCAACGTCCGATGATCTGACCGGCCAGAACGCCCATGATAACTGTGTCCAGCACCTGCAGGACATTGATCTTCTTTCTCTTTGAATAGACAGCCATAGCCACGATAGCCAGAATGATGCCGCCATAGATCGCCAGACCGCCCTGTCTCAGATTAAAGATCTCAAGGGGATACTTACTGTAATAATCCCACTGGAATATGACGTAATAGATACGGGCTCCTGAAATGCCAAACAAGACGATCAACAGGAAAATATCAATATAGGTATCTTCTTTCTGATTGGTCTCTTTAGCTCGCCAGGTGGCGATCGTTAAACCTACGATCATGCCAAGAGCGATCATGACGCCGTACATGGCTATGGAAAAAGACCCGATATTAAATGACTGGGGCACATGCTCCAGGAATATTCCCAGGTGTGGGAAATTGATCTGATAGCTCATGTTGTAAATCCTTACTACTTAAACCGAGATTTAAACATTAAACAGGAACTCGATGATATCGCCATCCTTAACGATATATTCCTTGCCTTCTGTTCTCTGCTGACCCTTGGCCTTAACAGCCTGGTAGTCAAAGTCTGCTGCCATCAGATCGTCATAGGCGATAACCTGAGCACGAATGAAACCACGTTCGAAGTCAGAGTGGATCTTACCGGCAGCCTGAGGCGCCTTGGTACCCTTCTTGATGGTCCAGGCACGGCATTCTTTCTTACCGTCTGTCAGGAAGCTAATGAGACCAAGCAGTGAATAGCTGGCCTTGATGAGACGATCCAGACCGGATTCTGTCAGACCCAAATCTTCCATGAACATCTCTCTGTCTTCTTCTGACAGTTCAGACAGTTCTTCTTCTGTCTTGGCGCAGATGGGAATAACTTCAGCACCTTCCAGGTCGGCACGGCCCTTAACGATCTGATAATATTCGTTGGCTGTAGGATCGGCTACACCGTCATCGTCCATATTGCAGGCATAGATGATAGATTTAGCTGAAAGCAGGCCAAGTTCTTTCATCATCTTGGCGATGGCTTCATCTGTCTCATCGTATTCAAATGTTCTGGCACTCTTGCCTTCTTCCAGATGAGCGATCAGTTTCTCAAGAACTTCTACTTCAACCTTGGCATCCTTGTTGCCGGCCTTAACAGCCTTGGCATTCTTTGCCAGTCTGTTCTGAGCCATTTCCAGATCGGAGAAGATCAGTTCCAGGTCGATGCATTCGATATCGCCTTCCGGATCAACCGGTACAGGCTTGGTAGCATCTTCAACAACATGGGTAATGTTGTCGTCATCGAAGCAACGGACAACGTGGATAATGGCATCACATTCACGGATATGGCCAAGGAACTTATTACCAAGACCGGCACCCTGTGAAGCGCCCTTAACCAGACCGGCAATATCTGTGAATTCAACAACAGCCGGAGTCTTTTTATCTGTCTTCCAAAGGGCTGACAGCTTGTCCAGACGTTCATCCGGAACAGCGACGATACCTGTGTTGGGTTCGATGGTGCAGAAAGGATAGTTAGCAGCCTGAGCATTGGCTGTGCCTGTGATAGCATTGAAAAGGGTACTCTTACCAACGTTAGGAAGGCCCACGATACCAAGTTTCATATTAGTTTGTATCTCCTTATTTTCAGAAATATTTAAGAAAGAATGCCTCTGCATTCTTTTTATATCACTCTGGGACACTGCTCCCCACCAAAGATCAGAGTAAGTGCAAAAAAACAGAGTCCAACGCATTAAAACTTAGCATAAAGCCCCTGCTTTTTCAACCGGTGTCTCATTTTATGCATTTTTTAGAGATATTATCGGTGTTTTTCCGTGGAAGAATTGGTATGATATAGCTATGTCAATCGATTGTAAGCACAAAGAAGGAAGCTTAACCAATTATGAAGAAATATGCCAAAGAAATAATAGAAGCACTGAAATCCAATCAATACGATCAGGTATTAAAAAGCGTCTATATCGATGAAAATGTTATCGATATGCAACGCTCACGTTATATCAAAGCCATAGAAGAATATGTATCTATCTTCGGAGACACTGAAGTTGAGATCTACAGTGCTCCGGGCCGCAGTGAGATCGGCGGCAATCATACCGACCATCAAAACGGCAAGGTATTGGCTGCCTCTGTCAACATCGACGCCATTGCTGTGGTCTCTGCTGCCACCGACAACATGGTTCATCTCAAATCTGATGGTTATGACCGCATCGATGTAGACCTTAGCAGTCTGGATATAGATCCTTCAGAAAATGGCAGCACTGCTGCCCTGATTCGTGGTGTGGCTGCCGGCATGAAGGAGATCGACTGCCAAATCGGTGGTTTCAATGCCTATGTCACAAGCCAGGTTATCTCCGGCTCCGGATTGTCATCTTCCGCTGCCTTCGAAATCCTGATGGGCACCGTCTTTTCAGGCCTCTACAACCAGGGAAAGGCTGATGCTGTCACCCTGGCCAAAATCGGCCAGAAGGCAGAGAACATTTACTTTGGCAAACCCTCCGGTTTGATGGACCAGATGGCCTGCTCTGTTGGTGGTCTGATCTATATCGATTTTGAAGATACCAAGCAGCCTCTGGTGGAAAAAGTTGATGTGGATTTTGCATCTTTCGATCATTCTCTCTGCATCATCGATACCAAGGGCTCACACGCTGATCTGACCGATGACTACGCTGCCATTCCGGCCGAGATGAAAAAAGTTGCCGCTTTCTATGGCAAAGAGGT
>JAGHUB010000198.1 GCA_018065025.1 Candidatus Equihabitans merdae | reverse complement strand
GTCAGAATAACCGGCACAGCTGCTGCATTGCACTGTTCTATGATCTCAGCTACAGGGCAGTCCTCAGTGGGGCTGACGAAGAGACCAAGAACACCTTTGTCCAGCATTTCGCTGCCCAGTTCCAGCTGCTTCTTACCATCATCCTGAGCTTCATTAGCTACTAAATGGTAACCCAAAGCACCGCGACACTGTTACACATAAGTCAGAGCATTATTAAAATACTCTTCTGAATTGTGATAGATATAACCGATGACGGCATCTGCAGCTGATTCTACAACCGGAACATCCACGATGGGAGCCCAGCCTTCAACCGCTTCGATCTCATCTTCGTCGGGAGCTTCCCCAACGATCTCATTAACCTCTTCCTCGATGGCTTCCGGTTCAGGAAGCTCTGCCTCAGAAGGTGCAGCTTCCTGACAGCCTGCCAGAGAGAACATCATAGTAAGTCCCAGGCCCACTGCCAGTATTTTCTTAAATATCTTCATCTATTCCTCTCCTCTCAGCCAATCCTGCCGGACAAAACGGCGTTGACTACCTGATCGTTTGATTTAGTCATGATAAATGCCTTCAGGATAGATTCTATCGCATCATCGGCTTTCATGCCACTAATGCTTCGACGAATGCGGTTAACCGCCTCCAGTTCGGAATCTGTCAACAGCAGATCTTCACGACGGGTACCGGACTTAACGATATCCACAGCCGGGAAAATACGACGTTCCTGAAGATGACGATCCAGAATCAGTTCCATATTGCCGGTGCCCTTGAATTCTTCATAGACCACATCATCCATCTTACTGCCGGTGTCTACCAGAGCAGTAGCAAGAATGGTCAGGCTGCCGCCTTCTTTCATATTTCTGGCAGCGCCGAAGAAACGCTTGGGCATATAAAGTGCTGTGGGATCCAGACCACCTGACAAGGTTTTGCCGCTGGGGGTTACCAACACGTTGTAGGCACGAGCCAGACGAGTGATGCTATCCAGCAAAATGACAACATCCTTCTGATGCTCTACCAGACGTTTGGCACGTTCAATAACCATTTCCGAGACACGTTTGTGATGTTCCGGCATCTCGTCAAATGTGGAGTAAATGATCTCAACATTTTCCCCATGAATAGATTCTTTCATGTCCGTTACTTCTTCAGGACGTTCGTCGATAAGAAGAATCATCAGATAGGCTTCCGGATTTCGTCTCAGGATGGAGCGAGCGATATCTTTAAGCAATGTGGTCTTACCGGCTTTAGGCGGTGAGACGATCATGCCTCGCTGTCCCTTACCGATGGGACTGATCAGATCCACGATACGTGTGGCCACAGAGCCATCCGGTCTTTCCAGACGAATACGTTCTGTGGGGAATGTAGGTGTCATATTTTCAAAGACGAAACGATGTCTGGCGTGATCGGGAGGCAGATCATTAACTGTTTCTACATAGATCATAGCGCCAAACTTTTCGGTCTGACCCTTGGGACGAATCATACCCACCAGCATATCACCGGTCTTCAGCTGGAAGCGGCGAATCTGTGAGGGAGATACATAGACATCGTCTTCACCGGGCATAAAGTTGTCGGAACGCAGGAAACCAAAACCATCGGGCATAACTTCCAGTATGCCTTTGACCCGCTGCACGTCACGACGAATCTGACGCTGGGGTTGTGAAGATTCAACCGGAGTACTTTCAGTGTTTTCTGTATGTTCTGGCTTTTCAGCTGATGCGGCGGCATGTTCATGGTCAGCAACATGATCAGAAGCTTCAGATGCCTGCGGGGCTGCATGTTCCTCGGCACCACCATCATTAACTGCCTCAGCATTTTCTGTCTTAACAGGTGCTTCGTTGACAGCCTCTGCTGCCACCATCGGAGTGGGGGCAACTGCGGGAGAAGCATTTTCTGCGGCAGTTTTTTCTACCGGAACTTTTTCCACAGGCGTTTTATCTGTGGAAGATTCTTCTACAACTTTATCTTTGGCGGCCACTGTCTTCTCATTTTCTGAGCTAACAGCCCGTTCTTTAGCCACATTTTTGCGGGGACGGCCACGTCTGGCAGGAGTCTTGACCAGCTTCTTTTCCGGCTTGGCTTTAGCTACAGGCTTAACTGACTGATCAGAAGTGGTATTGGCATCATCCTTATCCTGAAGAGATGCTTCTGCTTTTACAGGTGTCTGGGCAGCAGGAACACTCACGGGCTGAGGAACTTCTTTCACCGTTTTAGTTTCTTCCACCACAGTTTTTTCCACCGGCTGAGCTTCCAAACTCTTCTTGGGAGGTCTGCCACGTCTGGGTTTATTTGCAGTCTTTGCCTGTTCTACAGTAGCTTCCTGCTTAGGTTCTTCCACCTTCTGATTACGGCGACGACTGCCTGAAGGTCTGGAACCGCCGGCTAACTTATCCAAGGCAGCTTTCTCAGCCTTGGCGATAGCAGCCTTCTCTTCCTCAGCCTTCTTGGCTTTGGCCTTCTCTTCATCCTTGACATCCTCTTCCAACATACGCTGAATAAGGTCCGCTTTCTTTAGGGCAGACACCCCCTTCATGCCTCTGGTTTTAGCCAGATCACGAAGCACGGCAAGCTGAAGGGTTTCATATCTTTCTTTGGTCATTTTATTCATAAAGGATAACCTGCATTATATTAACTGTACTTCCGCCAGCTCTTAACTGAGAATAGCAGAAGCATTGGGAAGAGTTCCCGACGACCGGCCAGCATATCAAAAATCAGGACAAACTTTGATAAAACGGAGAACTCACTGAAGTTTCCGGTAGGACCGACTACGTTGAGACCGGGTCCAATATTGCTTATGGTAGCAATAACAGCTGTCACATTTGTCGTAAAATCAAAGCCGTCAAGAGAGATCACCAGTACCGACAGAACCAGGATCACCAGATAGACGGTCAGGAAAACATTAGTGGCACGAACGGTTTCATGAGCCACCGGCACACCATCCATCTTGGTTCTTTTGAAAAGACGTGGGTGCAGCAGGGTCTGAAGTTCCTTACTGATATTTTTGAAAATAATGATGATACGGGAGATTTTCATACCACCACCGGTAGAACCGGCACAGGCACCCACCAGCATCAGCATAACAAGAATGGTCTTGGAAAATTCCGGCCACTGCTGGAAATCAGCAGATGAATAACCGGTGGTTGTGATGATGGAACCTACCTGGAAGAAAGCGTGGCTTAATGATTCTCCTGTACTATAGAAACTGTTGCCCAGGTTAAGGAAAATCAACAAGACAGAGGCCAGGACCAGTCCGATATAAACCCGAACTTCTTCCATCTTGAAGGCGTCCTTCACCTTCTTCTGAAGCACGAAATAATAGAAGTTGAAATTGACACCACACAAGAGCATGAAGAATGTGGTGATATTTCTAAGAGCCGGGCTATAGCTCATATAGCTGTCATTAAGGACACCGAAACCACCGGTACCTACTGTACCAAAGGTATGGCACAGTGCTTCAAAGGGAGGCATGCCAAAGATCAGCAGCATGATCAGTTCTGTCACCGTGATAGCCAGATAAATGATGTAGAGCACAGCTGCACTCTGACGAATACGGGGCATCAACTTACCAACAACAGGACCCGGGCTTTCCGCCTTCATCAGATTCAATGTGGTGCCACCCAGAAGGGGGATGACCGCCAGCATAAAAACAACGACACCCATACCACCGATCCAGTGTGAGAAAGAACGCCACACAAGGCCGGCACGGCTCAAGGACTCTACTTCAGTAAGAATAGAAGAACCGGTTGTGGTAAAACCTGATACGGTCTCGAACAGGGCATTCACATAATTGGGAATATCACCAATGATAACAAAAGGAATAGCCCCAATGAGGGACATGACCAACCATGCCAAGCCAACAGAGACAAAACCGTCTCTCATATATACCTGTTTGTTCTCAGGCTTAAAATGTGTGATCAGTGAACCTACCAGAAGACAGGCTACAGCTGTTCCCAGGAAAACAAAACCGCCTGGTTCATGGTAGACAAAACCTGTAAAGGTTGGCAGCAACATCAAGAGGCCTTCCAGCCGAATGATCCACCCCAACACGAAAAAGACAACAGAATAATTCATCGCACTCTCCCGTTATACCTGAAGGATATCATCCAGCTTCTTGATCTTGTCTCTTGTTCTGCCGATAACAACCACTGAGTCACCTACCTGCATCATGGTCTGACCGGAGGGAGTAATGAGCTGGCCCTGGCGGAAGATCTTGGCGATCAGTGTGTGGGGACGGATCTTCAGATCCATGATCCGCTTACCTGTGATACCACTTTCTTCTTTGATGACAAATTCAAGAGCCTCAACTCTGCCGTCACCAAGACGATAGAAGTTCTCTACTGAGCTGGCAGAAGAGTCGATGGAACGGATATATTGCAGGCAATATTCAGCTGTCAGTGTCTTGGGATTAATGATGCTGCCAAGATTCATATTGGCGATAACCTTATCGAAGGTCAGACGATTGATCTTGGTAACAATCTTGGCTCCGACCTTGGTACGACTGTCTGCATAGAGAGACAGCAGAATATTTTCCTCATCAAAACCGGTCAGAGAGGCGAAACCGCCAACTTTGTCGATACCTTCTTCAGACAGAAGAAGTTCATCAGAACCATCGCCGCAGATAATGTCCACGCCCTGAAGCTCATCATCCAGTTCTTCACAGCGGGAACGCTTCTGCTCAATGATCTTGACTTGAATGCCGGCCTTTTTAAGAATGCTGGCCAGATAATAAGTGATGGTACCGCCGCCAACAACCATAACGGATTTAACGGGATTGGACAGCACACCCGCCTTGCTGAAGAATTCTGAGGCAGCTTCCGGCTGTATAACGACAGAAAGCTTATCTCCTTCATTGATGACGTAATCACCGGAAGGAATGGTTACTTTATCTCCATTCTCCGCAATACAGATCAGCACATCCTGATGGTTGAAGACGCCACGGAAATCAGCCAGCTTCATACCGCACAGAATAGAGGAGGCCGGAACCTTGAACTTCAATAACTCCACTCTTCCCTTGGCAAATGTATTGATGTTGATGGCTGACGGGAAACGGAACATACGTGAGATTTCAGCAGCCGCTGCATATTCCGGATTGATAACCATAGCCAGATCGAAACTCTTCTGGAAGAGACCGATTTCATTGTTATAGATAGGATTACGCACGCGGGCGATCAGACGGCAATTGGGAGACAACTGTCTGGCGATCAGGCAAGACAGCAGATTCTTCTCATCTGAACCGGTAATGGCACAGAGAATATCAGCTTCCTTTACACCGGCCTCGATCAAAGCAGCGGCACTGGTAGCGTCACCTTCAAGTCCCATCACGTCATGACTGTTGACGATGTCTTCAAGCTTGTTGGCCTGACAATCCATAACTGTTACATTGTGGCCATCTTCGCAAAGCCAGGCTGCCAGACTTGAGCCAACCTTACCGCATCCTGCAATCAGGACATTCATATAAAAACCTCCGAAATTGGAAAACTTCGACTCCTGACCTATGATCAGGAAAACTCTGAAATGAATATATTTGACTTGTTAATAGAAAGAAATGCGGATAACAGGACTTGAACCTGCACGTCTGTTGACAATAGAACCTAAATCTATCGCGTCTGCCAATTCCGCCATATCCGCATATCTGAGAAATCGATGCCTGATAGATCTCAAGGCACCTCAACACGCCTGTTATTTTCCCACTGTCAGGAGCATCTGTCAAATATTTTGAAAAACTAACTATCCCCGGAAATGACCGATCTTACTCATCTTTTGCCTTTTTGTGCAAATGTGTTATACTTGGTCAGTCAGAGTGTTATTTATAAAATATGACCTCAATAGGTCTGACACCTCTGCTTATGATTTATGAAAGAGAACGAAAGGAATAATAATCATGCTTGAATTCCGTTATGACACACAGCTTCTTATCGAAGGTGAAGATCTGGACGAAGATGCCATCACCGATTACATCACAGATAATCTCAAAGGCGACTGCCTGTTGGCTGTTGGCGATGAAGACCTGATCAAGATTCATTTCCATACCAACGAACCCTGGGATCTTCTCAAATATGCCGCATCCCTGGGCGAAATCTATGACATCGTTGTTGAAGATATGGATCGTCAGTCCAGAGGTCTGAAGGGTTAATTATTGTCCCTGTCTGATCAGACACCTTTAATTCAATTAAGAGCAATCATGAACGTTAACGCCCCCACGGCTTATAGCTGTGAGGGCGCTTTTATGTTTTTTGAATCTTTAATCAAGAGCTGTCTCGCATAAATAACTCAGGTAAAATGCGTCTGCGTCTTTAATCTTTTTCTTAAATCAATCCAGTTCAATCAGATCCATATCATCCGGCACGTAAAGATTACCGGTGTAATACTGACTGGCTTCGTCTGTATAGCGCTGACGATGGTCTTCCGGAGAAGTATCTTCGGTATGGTAAATGATCAGGTTGGGAACCTTGAACTTTTCAGCATTCATAGCGGCATCGGTGGCTGTTGAATGATGCTTCTCATAAGGCAGGAAAATGTCTACATCTTTCTTGAGACAGAAAGCTTCATGAAGCAGCCAAGAGCAGCCTTCCACATACTGGCTCTCCCATTCATAGAAGGGTTCATCCCCAAGGCAGGTCAGCTTACGACCGTCTGTCATCTTGTAGGTGAAGCCAAACTGTCTGATCTTGGTGGAGCGGATATCAAAGAATGTCATCTCATGACCACCGATGTTAAGTGTCTCAGCGTCATGAACCACATTGAGGTGAATACGACTGTCCACGAACTTGTTATGCTTGCCCGGAAGCAGTTTTAAAGCCATTTCACGAATGGTGGGAATAACTTCGTCATGGCCATAGATGTTGATATCGCCTTCGATGAGGCCCTTGGCATAATCCTGGCACAGGATACGAATCAGCCAGATGATACCGAAGAGGTGATCTATATGCTGATGAGTGACGAAAATATTTCTCATGTCAGAAACGACAAAACCGCTGTGCTTAAGCTGATGCAGGATCTGTACGCCGCCACCGCCGTCTACCAGCAGATTATTTCCTTCTTCGTCACTGATGACGAAGCACGTATTGTAACACTCTCTTGCATCTGAATAGGCTGTGCCGAGAATTCTGATCTTATCCATAATGATTTATCTCCCTGTAGGTTTTGAATTATTTAATCTCTATACAATGACAAGATTATAACCCATTCACCTGCAACTTTACATCATACCAAGGCAACTTTTTATGGTAAAATGCCTCTATGT
>JAGHUB010000169.1 GCA_018065025.1 Candidatus Equihabitans merdae | reverse complement strand
CTGTTTGTGAGCCGCCTATAGACGCCTTTGTCTTCCGAATATTTTTAAAAAAATATGGATTGAATTTACAATAATTGAGAAGGGTTGTCAACTCTTTATTTTGAATTTAATTCACTCAAAACCTAAATGTTCGTGATAGTTTTTCATCAATAATTTGCATTTCTTTTCATCAAAGACTGGTGATGAAAGTGGAAGCACCTGAAATACCTACGAGAATATAAGCGATGCGCTTCATGGTCTTGACATCAATGCGATTGACCACTTTGCCGCCAAAATAGGTGCCGATATAGAGGGCAACAGCCCCTACCAGAATGAAGGGAATCATACCAAGATTCATCTGATGGGCATAGATGCGAACGCCGATACTGTAGAAATTGATCAAGAGGAAGTATGCCTGGGATGATCCCAAATACTCTTCTTTGGTGCTGGTTGCAGCCAGGAAATACAGGACGATGGGGGGACCGGCGATGGTGAAAAGAGCTGACAGAGCACCTGCAGCGACAGACAGAATCAATGTCCCAAGCCAGTTGGCTTTGATGGCGAATTTACCTTCTACGAAGAGGGAGTAAATGGCCAGCAAGACGAAGAAGAGACCCATCCAGGGCTTGAAGAAGTCGGTATCCAAATCCTTGGTCAAATAGATCACCAGAAAGAATACCGGGAAATAGATGGCTACCGGAATCAGTACTTTCTTCCAGTTGCAGTGTCTCCACCAGCGGATAAAGAGAAATGTGCAGGCTGACAGGCACACCACCTGGGTGATAGCTACCGCTTCGATCATATTCATGGCGATGGGCATGATCAGCATCATAAAGACAGCTGAGCCGAAACCTGCCACACTCTGGGCGAAACCGCCGATAAATGCGCCGAGGATAATAAGAAGGTAAGTGATCATCGTTATTCCTTTCTTTGAAAGTTTGAGACCCTTTTTCACCCAAAACTGCCATACCAAAAAGATATGGCAATTTAATAATCAATGTTCAGATTCTTCCGACTTCGTTTCAGGCTCTTCCAACACATGAGTCTCTGACTTGGCATCCTGCTCATTGGCAAGGGCCTTGGATGCACGTCCGGCGCCTTCGGCGATGCCACGTCCTACGCCGGCGTCTTTGAGAAGTTTTTTCAATTTATCAATGAAACTCATGGTCAAACTCCTGTCACTTACTTTTTTACCTTCTGGCAATTGTCGGCACCATAGGTAGCCTGTTCCAGAGAATAGCCTTTATTTCTGAGGTACTCAATAACCTTTTCTCTGGAATGGTCCTTGTAATTTGCGCAGTAATAATCTGCTCCACGGACTGCCTGAGCATTCCAATCTACATTCCAGTAATCGATGCCATAGGCAGCCTCTTCCTCAGTAAAGTCATAGCTCAGCAGATGATCAATGACCTCGTCACGACTATAACCATATTCATAAGAGGCATAGTTGAAAGCTTTGTACAAAACATCGTGGTTCTGCCAGAGTTCAACTGCTTCATCAACTGTCATAGTTGAGCGGACAAAGGTGCGATTAAAGATCTCTAACTCATCACCGCCTTCATAAGCATAATAATCCTCATTACCGTTACGAGTGATGACCAGTGTTGTATCGGCAGCCTCCCAGTTGAAATCTTCAGCCTGATCATCGCTGCTTGTATAGTAGGTTCCTGTACCATCGGCATTCATCACAACGCATGTCCCCAAATGATACGGGTCTCTATCTGTCCAAACGCCAACTACAGGATTAGCCTGTTCAACCGGTTCGGCCTTCTGATTTATTTCAGTCCAGGTGGCTGAGTTTGTCATCTGCTGGAATCTATCTTCTGTAGAAGTAGAACCGGATTTGCTGCTCTTGCCTCCCATACCGATAAAAAGTACAACGGCCAGGATGATCACGATGGGAATAGCGATCAAACCCTTCTTGGACTTCTTTTTACCGTTGCCGGAAGCTTCTTTAACCTTCTTCTGCTTGACCGGTTTTGCCTTTTTCTCTGCAGATGCTTTGGCTGCCCATTTGGGAGCAGGTGCACTGGCTGTTTTTTCAGACACAGGTGTTGAAACATTTTCCACAGCAGGTGTTTCTTCTTTCACCACAGGAGCGGGAGTATCCACCGCTTTTGCTGCCGGAGCAGCGGGGGCAACCACAACCGGCGCGGGTTCAGGTTCAACCACCGGTTCCGGCTTAATCTCACGACATCTGTCGATACCGGCGGTGTCGTAGAGCTTAATATAAGCACGATCAAGAGCGTTATTGTAGTTATACCAATGAATGGCCTGAGTACGATTAAGACGCATCATAAGACCATCCGGCAGATCTGTGGGCTCAAGATAAATCAAGAGACGATCCTTCTGCAGGTCACGAGCATAACTCAGCTCATCGCGGCAATTATCGGATGCGATATAGTTGGCGCTGATAAAGGCGATGAAATAACTACATGTTTTGACATGGGTAGCGATATTCTGATCCCACTCTGTTCCGGGATCGATACCCTCGTCAAACCAGATACGGAAACCATCTCCCATCATTTTCCGAAGAATGGGGAAGATGCGACCGGAATCGCGATGGGAATAGCTGATAAAAATACTTGGCTCATTTCCCTTGTAAGCAACCGGCATAGTGTTCTCGTCATTCATAGTCGTGCTCATAGCATACCTCACAAAAACAAAGATTTTCTGATTTCTATATCCAAAGACAAATAGTCTTATACAGTCTTATCCCACCGTCTCGTAGATAGCCTTGATGGCTTTCTCATAAGCCGCCTCAGGTACACCGATCAGCAGATTCAGCTTACCGGCGCCCTGGTTAATGGTTGAGATCTCGATATCGGCATTGGCCAATGCCTGAAGAACACGGATGTTGGCATCAGAGGCTTCAGTGCCCTTTTCGCCAACGACGGCAATCATGGAGAGATTTTCCTTGATACCGATGAAATCCGGTGCCAGGACTTCGTTGATTTCGGCCAGCAATTCTTCCTTACAGCTTTCCAGCACGCTGCTCTTGATAACCAAGGTGACGGTGTCGATGCCGGTGAGGCACTGCTCGAAAGGAATGTTACGGCGCTTGAGAAGATCCAGCATGATGGCACTGAAACCGGCGCCGTCACTGACCATAACCTTCTCGATCTGGATGACGGACATGCCTGTCCGACCTGCCATACCGGTAATGGCGTGGCGCTTAACTTCTTTAGGAAGCTTACGGACGATCATGGTGCCGGGATCTTCCGGCTTGTTGGTATTGCGAATATTGATGGGGATGTCCGCACCGGATGCCGGCAGAACGGCATCTGTATGAAGGACGGAAGCACCCATGTAAGACAGTGTGCGCAGCTCTCTTGTGCTGATATATCGGACACTTCTGGGATTCTCAACGATGCGGGGATCCGCTGCCAGAAGACCTGACACATCTGTCCAGTTTTCATAGAGTTTAGCATCTACGGCCAGAGCTACCAGACTTCCGGTGACGTCAGAGCCGCCTCTGGAAAATGTATGGATCACATCCTCTGTATCTGCGCCGTAGAAGCCGGCAATAACAGCCTTCTCAACAGGATACAGGGCAGCCTTCATGGTGCGCATAGTCATCTTCAGGTTGAGAGTGCCGTCTTCGTTGAAGGAGATACACCATGCCGGGTCTACGAATGTAAACCCAAGATACTTAGCCAGGATGCGGGAATTCAGATATTCACCCCGGCTTGCCACATAAGCTTCGCTGGGCTCACATGACAGATGAACACGCAGAATAGAAATCTCTCTGTCCACGTCAAATTCAATACCCAAAGCTTCTACGATTTCTGTGAAACGCTTACGAATAGCCTGGAGGGGTTGGTCAAAATCATCCCCCCGACTGGCCAGACTGTAACATTTTAAAAGAAGATCGGTAACCTTAATATCCTCCGGGAAACGTTTTCCGGGAGCTGAAGCAACAACGAAGCGACGGTTGGGATCGGCCAGGACGATGTCCTTAACCTTTTTAAACTGATTGGCATCGGCCAATGATGAACCGCCAAACTTAGTGACAATAGTATCCATGAGTTCTCCTGAGTTTATTAGTTATTAGTTCTTTAGAACTTGTTGAAGCTGACAGCTTCATCGAAGGCTTTACGTACTTTAGCACGGGGCTCTTTTACTTCAGCCGGATAACCGATGGCGATAACGCCGCGGCATTCATAACCTTCCGGAATACCAAGACCCTCTTCCATCTTCTTCTGATCACTCATACCGATGATGCAGGTACCAAGACCCAGATCCATAGCTTCATAACACATATTAAGAGCAGCCATGCCGATATCGCCCTGAGCGAAACGCTGTGTATCACCATAATATTCAGCGATAACCGGTTTAACAGGAGCCGGCAGCTCTACCATAACGATGAAAGCCGGAACAGATTCTCTCCAGGGAGCGCCTGTCTTGCCGCCATCAACAACAACGCCGTCACAGACAGCAGCTTTGGCTTCCGGTTCATCACAGACGATGAACTTCCAGGGCTGAGCATTGCAGCCGCTGGGTGTCAGACGACCGGCTTCAGCGATCTGGATAAGCTTCTCTCTTTCAACGGGCTTATCACTAAAAGCTCTGCAGCTTTCTCTTCTGTTAACAAGATCCATAAAACTCATATAAGAATCCTCCATTGTGAAAAACAAGGTGTTGCTATTATTTCAGGTAAGAAACACCTCCACATAACCTTCAATATTTTACCATACGGATAAAATTCTTTAAATAATTTTCTCCCCTCTGATTAAAACAGGTCCAGTGTATTGTCCAGGTAGATAGCCTCTCGAACCTCCAGCTGGTGTTCCGGTTTTGTCATGTAATATAACAAAAATTCTAGTATCAAAGCACTGCCCAGGCTTCTACCCTCAATCTTAAAATGAGAGAATCCGTCAGGCTCATATTTTTTTCGAATGTCCTCTATACCTATGAATCCCGGATTTTTCATAGCTTTGGAGAAGACATAGCCCTCCGATGAATTAGGGGCATGACATACATGATCGGGACAATCCTCATCCAAAACCTTGCGGCTCACATTTTCATAACAAGCCTTGCGGTCACGGCATCCAAACCAACAGCATTCATTACATAGGAATTCTACCTTGTTTTTCTCTTCCGGAGATAAGCCCTCAAGCTCTTCCAAGCGAGGATTTATGCGAAAATCCGGCACCACATAGCGAAATTCAGGGCGAGCAAGCTCCGCTTTGAAATCAGCAAATTCAGTCAGTACCTTGGTTGTGGATGACACCAGATATAAGGAAGGAAAATGCTCCTGTAAGTATTCGACAAGCAGCTCAGAGTGGACGATGACGCCATTTTCCGGGCAGCCATTCCCACTGCTCTCAACTAACATCTGACACAGGCGATTGCATTTTCTGTCTGACAGATGTTCCACTCTTAACAAGGAATTGCTGAAGGTCAATCTAGCTGAGATGCCGTATTCCTTGACAAGTTCCAGCACTTCCTCAGGATCGTTGTCACCATAGCCTACCCGGCCGCCACCCCAAAGACAATCCGCCGGTGCGCCATAAACAGACCCTATATTGCACCATTCATAGAAATAGTCCCGGTAGTCCCGATACAAGGGAAGAAAAGCCTTATACAATTCATAAAATTCAAACAATCCAGGAAGATGATAATGAACCACTTCACTACTCCTGTTTCATAACATTATCTTGCAAAGCCGCTAATGACAC
>JAGHUB010000336.1 GCA_018065025.1 Candidatus Equihabitans merdae | reverse complement strand
TGTTATATGAACGAAGAGGAACGTCATGATTAAAAATATCGTATTCGACATGGGGAAGGTCCTTATGAGTTTTGGCTGGAGAAATGTCTGTAAGCAGTATGGCTTGACTGAAGAAGCCACTGAGATTGTCCATAAAGAATTCAAGGACCTGTGGCAGAAGGCTCTGGTAGATGCCATTCCTTATCCGGAAATGCACGATGAATACCTGCGCCGCTACCCGGAACATGCTGAGGAGCTTCATACTTATCTGACCCATGTTCACGAGGGTATGAGAGCATTAGATTACACTCATGCCTGGACAAAAGAACTTAAGGAACAGGGCTATCATCTCTATGTTCTGTCTAACTGGACCCGCTTTAATCATGAGCGTCTGGTAGCTGACGGCACCTTTGATTATCTGGAAAATTTTGATGGACAGATCTGGTCTTATGCTGTTAAACAGGCCAAGCCGGATTCGGCTATCTATCAAACTCTCTTGGATCGCTACGATCTGATTGCCGATGAATGCGTCTACTTTGACGATGTGGAGGAAAATATTGCCGCCGGTAATCAGGCTGGGCTTCATGGTGTTTTATTTGAAAGCTTTGAACAAGCTAAAGCAGCATTGGCCGATCTTCTGTAAAATCAGATGCGTCAAGGCTGCATTGTTTTATGAATATAAGTTATGGAAAGAAATCTTACTACCGGTTCGCCAATTAAACTGCTGGCAGCTTTTGCTTTACCGGTCTTCTTAGGAAATATATTTCAGATTGTCTATAATCTGGTAGATATGGCTATTGTTGGCCGTTTTGTCAGTGTTGATGCCCTGGCGGCGGTTGGTGCTGTAGGCTCCATCATGTTTTGCATCAATGGTATCGTTACAGGTTTTTGTACCGGTTTTGGTATCTTAATTGCCAGATACTTTGGCGCCGGCGACGAGCCGGAGATGAAGCGTTATACCGCCATGTCTATAGGCTTGTGCGTCCTGATCGGCGTAGTCATTACCATAGCCGGCTGCGCTTGCCTGAATCCGCTCTTTCATCTGATGAAGATGCCTTCAGACATCTACACAGATGCCTACAATTATTTGTTCATTATCCTGATTGGCTCCATTGCCTCTTTGGGCTACAACATGCTGGCCTGTTTGCTTAGAGCCATTGGGGACAGCAGAACGCCTCTGGCCTTTCTGGTCTTTTCATCAGCCCTGAATATCCTCTTGGATCTGGCAGCTGTGCTGCTGCTTCATATGGGAGTAATCGGTGTGGCTTTGGCCACTGTTACAGCCCAGCTTGTATCAGCTATCCTTTGCTGGGTATATATCCGAAGACGTTATCAGGTGCTGTCCATCGAAAAACAATACCGACGTGTCTCAGGCGTCGTTATCAAGAATCTGATGATCATGGGCGTGCCCATGGCCCTGCAGTTTTCAGTATGTTCTATCGGCATCATGATCGTACAAACGGCCATGAATGAGATGGGGGCAGTTATTGTGGCAGGTTATGCTGTAGCCGGCAAACTGGCCGGTTTCGCAGAGCAGCCCTTTGTCTCGGTGGGCACGGCTGTAGCCAATTACGTTGGTCAGAACTACGGGGCAGGAGAGTACAAGCGTATTCACCAGGGCGTAGGGGCAGCCATCATTTTGTCAATGGTGCTGGTTATTGCTGAATTTATCCTGTCTATGACGGTGATCGGTCCCGCAACGGCTATCTTTGTAGGCTCAGAGGCCACAGAAGTTATAGCTGTTTCGGTTGAATATTTCCGTTTGATTGCCTGGTTCTATGTGCCCCTTAGCCTTGTGTTTGTCTATCGCAATGCCCTTCAGGGCATCGGGGATGCCTTGGTTCCCATGCTTGGAAGTGTAGCCGAGGTAGTGGCAAGATTCGGTGTAATCGCTGTAGTGGGCACCACTTATGGCTTCATCGGAGCAGCCCTGGCCAACCCCATCGCCTGGATCGCGGCCCTGCTTCCCCTTATACCGGTGTTCTATTATCGTATGAGGAAGTGTGTTAAATTCTTTCAGGCAAACTCAAGAGTGTCGACCCTTTGACAGTGACGCATTTGGTGCCGACGGTGCCGGCTCCACTTCCGGTATTTTGAAAGCGGAAGACCCGGTAAAGCGTGTTGAAGAAATGGTGCTGGCCGAGATGGAAGCTATGAAAGAACGTTAAAAGTCGGCTCAGGCCGACTTTTCTTGTTATATGTGAAAAATGGTATTATTTTAAAAAAGGAGAATATTATGAGCGGAAAGATCACCGATTGCCCCGAATGCTTCCCCAATGGTTCAAAATGGATCCTTTTCCGCGGTCCGGATGGCGAACATCTGGAAATCTCCGAAGTGTTTTAACGGGTTCACTGTGATTTTGGAGGTTGTTTAATGGAATACGGCATTGAGAAAAACGCAATTCGCACTGTGGCAGAGATGGCTGCACTGGCTGCCAGAACAGCGCCTAAGGGACACGGACATGATCATCTGATCATAGGTCTGTGTGAGAAGGATGAAATCAAAGCCATTGGTCAGCGTATGATTGCTATCGGAGAAGAGAAGGCTGCAGCCCTGTTAGAAAAGGGTCAGCAGTTTGCCAATAAGGCTGAAGGTATTCGCAAGGATTGGCATTCCGATGGGGTTTGCGTGGCGGAGGCTGATGAAGTCCTGCTGGTTGGCCTTAAAGGCAGGGACCTGACACCTAAGAATTGCGGCATGTGCGGACACGCAACCTGTGCCGAGATGCTTAAAGCAGAACGTCCGGAAGGAACTATGTGGCATGGTCCCTTCTGCGCTATGGTTATGGTAGATCTGGGTATCGCCATCTCTTCAGCGGCTTCTGTTGCAGGCAGAAACCATGTAGACAATCGCATCTTTTTCAAGATCGGCAATGCTGTCAACGATCTGGGACTTATGCCTGAATCTGAATGTGTCATAGCGCTGGCTATGAGCTCATCCAGCAAAAATAGCTTCTTTGATCGGTTCGAGAAGCTTGAAGGCGCAGAACTTCAGAGAAAATAGACCAAATAGTTTAATTAAAAATTGTGATGTTTGTATAACATGCACTTTTGTTGCATAACTTGCAACAAAAGTGCATGTTTTGCGTTACACAGTAAAGATTTGCATATATAATCATTTATGGGTAATTACGAACTTTCATACGAGGTGAAAAATGATACAGAATGCTATAGAAATCATCGATACTGCCGAATTACTTTATGCAGCAGGTATGGATGTCTCAGATCTTAGTATTGAAGATCAGATTGATGCCGTATTTGATCTTACTGAAAAAGTTCTGAATGAGAAGGGTATGGACTTCCGTTCAGTGGTTGCCATCGAGGCTCAGATGGAAACCATGAAAGACCGCGCAGCCCTGAATGCCAAGCAGAAAGAACGCTGGACGGATCCGGCGGATTATCCCTGCAGAGCTATCATCACCAAGAAGTGCTGGAAGGGTGGTGCAAGATTCAGATTGATTATGTCCTGTACCAAGGAAGCCCGCACACTGGTTAACGATGCAACTAAGGGTCACATTCCTACAGGTCCTTTCTCACGTACAGCTATCGTCGGTAATCGTGTCTATGGTTCCGGCGTTCGTGCCATCGACCCCAAGACACAGAAGCTGATCAGTACAGATATGGGTGAATGCACAAAGTGCTGCCTGAACAATCTGGATATTAATATGAAGGAAAGCGGTACATCTCTGGACCGTGTTTACTCCTATCTGGTTTATCTGACAGACCTGTCCAATATGGACACCGTCCTTAATGTCTTCAGAGAATGTGGTATCGCACCTGAGACAACACCCATCGCCTTTGAAAAAGTTGAAGAACTCAACGAGGCCAATGAAATCGAGATTTCCGGAATCGCCTATCTTCCGGAATAAATAAAGCAATAAAAAAGTATCAAAGGGGGATACAACTAATGAATGAACCGATTAAACGTTATTGTAAACCCGGTACGGTTTTCTTCAAATCATTTCCGTTCTGTGAATCTGGTGATGATTTCCCGGAAATCATGAGACGTGCCGAACAGATCGCTCAGGACACATTCTTCTCCGTCATCGAAGTCGGTAAGATCAATGACATCCTGGTCCG
>JAGHUB010000105.1 GCA_018065025.1 Candidatus Equihabitans merdae | reverse complement strand
AGTTATCGATGTCTTTCGTGCATTTTCTCTGGAAGCCTACATGATGGCAGCCGGAGCAGACAAGATTCTGGCTGTGGGAGCGGAAGAGACGGCACGCCGTCTTAAGGCAGAACATCCTGAATATGTTTTGGCGGGAGAGCGCCACGGCGTGATCTTGCCCGGCTTCGATCTGGGTAATTCCCCCTGGCAGGCCCGAGAGCTGGATCTCATGGGTAAAACAGTGGTTCACACCACCAGTGCAGGCACCCAGGGTCTGGTGGCGGCATCACGGGGGGCTGACCAGATCCTGACGGGAGCTCTGGTCAATGCCAAAGCCATCGCTTCATATATTGCTGGCAAGAATCCGGAAAATGTTTCCATCTGCTGCATGGGTGTCGAAGGTTTGGAAGAAGCTCCGGAAGATGAACTTTGCGGTCGTTATCTCAATTATCTGCTTAATGTGGGAAATGCCTCGGCTTCTCAGACATTTGACATGGACTCCGAACTGGAAGTTCTTCGTCACACCGGTGAAGGTGCCAAATTCTTTGAAGCGGAGACTCAGCACATTTTCCCGGAAAGGGATTATTGGATGAGCACTCAGGTAGATCGGTTTGATTTTGTCCTTGAAGCCAGACAGATTGCAGAAGACATATTTGAGGTAAAGAAACTCTGAGTTTCTTTATATTTTCGTGGCATCAGACTGGGATTATCATATAATATCGCCTAGTGAACGGCTTTAGAACCGACTGTTTTTTGTTGAAAAAAGCAAAATTCAACATGGTGTCTTGACAGATGATACTTTGTCACTTAGTATGTGGGGCAGAGCAAGGGCGTTCAAGCTAGATCTTGAACGCCCCTTTCTATTTTCAAATGACAGATTTCCGGAACAACCTGTTGAATGATAAATCCAGACAGATACGGAGGATATTAAGATGAGTGAAGTAATGACAAAGAGCATCGCCGAGTATTTTGGCGTTGATGTTTTTGATGACAGCGTTATGAAAGAACGCCTGCCCAAGAAAGCTTTCCAGAAGCTGCAGCAGGTTCGCCGCGAAGGCGGCCAGCTGGATATCAGCACAGCTGATACCATCGCACATGCTATGGAAGTATGGGCTGTTGAGAAGGGTGCCACACATTATACACATTGGTTCCACCCCCTGACAGGTACAACAGCTGAAAAGCACGATTCTTTCATCGGTAAACCCGACAGCGAAGGTAAGGTTCTCCTGAATCTGTCCGGCAAAGAACTGATCATGGGTGAACCGGATGCTTCATCCTTCCCCTCAGGTGGTCTGAGAGCTACTTTCGAAGCTCGTGGTTATACAATCTGGGACTGCACATCATCGGCTTTTGTCCGTCATGATGAAAATGGTGCTATCCTGGTTATCCCCACAGCCTTCTGCTCTTACAAGGGCGAAGCTCTTGACCAGAAGACACCCCTTCTGCGTTCCATGCAGGCTATCGACAAAGCTTCTATCCGCCTGCTTCGTCTCTTCGGCAACACAACATCTTCAAGGGTTGTTCCCTCGGTTGGTGCCGAACAGGAATACTTCATCGTAGACCGTGCTAAGTATCTGGAAAGAAAGGACCTGGTCTTCACAGGTCGTACACTTTTCGGTGCTAAGCCTCCCAAGGGCCAGGAACTGGATGATCACTACTTCGGTACCATCCGTCCCCGTATCGCCAAGTTTATGAAAGAAGTTAATGAAGAACTTTGGAAGCTTGGTGTTCCGGCTAAGACACAGCATAACGAAGTTGCTCCGGCTCAGCACGAAGTTGCCTGCATCTATGAAGATGCCAACGTTGCTGTTGACCACAACCAGATCGTTATGCAGACTCTGAAGAGAGTTGCTACACGTCATGGTCTTCGCTGCCTCCTTCATGAGAAACCCTTCGAAGGCGTTAACGGTTCCGGTAAGCACAACAACTGGTCCTTGACAACAGATGATGGTATCAACCTGCTGGATCCCGGCAAGACACCTCATGAAAATGCTCAGTTCCAGCTGGTTCTGGCCTGCATCCTGAAGGCTGTTGATAAATATGCCGAACTGCTTCGTGAATCTGCTGCCGACGTTGGTAATGATCATCGTCTTGGTGCCAACGAAGCTCCGCCCGCTATTATTTCCATCTTCCTTGGCGATCAGCTGGAAGACGTTATGAAGCAGATCATCTCCAGTGGTGAAGCTGATCACTCTCTGGCCAGCAACACACTGAAGACTGGTGTTGGTGCTCTCAACGATGTTCGTACAGATGCTACAGACCGTAACCGTACATCACCCTTCGCTTTCACAGGCAACAAGTTTGAATTCCGTATGGTTGGTTC
>JAGHUB010000345.1 GCA_018065025.1 Candidatus Equihabitans merdae | reverse complement strand
TTCATCCTGGCCAGGATGTTAAGCGGTATGTCTGTCATCATGTTTAAGAATGCCAGAGGCAGCGGTTCACTGATGGCATTTCAGGAAGAAACCGATCAGCGAAAAGCAGAAGTTGTCTTTTATGTTCAGATTGCCGTCTTTATTGTGATCATTCTTCTTAATGGTCTTATCAGAGGTGTTCCGGCTTTGATTGCCGGTGTGGCCATGGTCTGGGCATCAGCCTTGATCTTCTGGCTTTACTATTATCGTTCCAAGAAGATTTTCGGTGGTATCACAGGAGATCTTGCCGGATGGTTTTTATGTCTTTGTGAGCTGGGCCAGGTAGCTGCTTTGGCTCTGGTATCACTTTTTATCTGAGATTAGAAATAGTGGGGTGTATTTATGGCACACGATTTTCACGGTGGCGAAATCTATGGTCTTGAAGATGGTTTCGTAGATTTTTCCGTTAATATTAATCCACTTGGTTTTCCGGAAAATGTCTGGAAGGAGATGCTGGAGCATCCTGAACTGGCCACACTTTATCCGGATCAGGACTGCGCCAAGCTTCGTAAAGCACTTGGTAAGAAACTGGGTATTGCTCCGAAAAATATCATCTGCGGTAATGGGGCATCCGAGATCTTTTCCATGATTGCCCGTGGCCTTAAACCTGAGAAAGCTTTGGTAACAGCACCGACTTTTTCCGGTTACGAACATGCCTTAAGGCAGGTTGGTGCCACCATCGCCTATCATCGTCTGATGGAGCAGGATCAGTTTGCACTAACAGAGACTTATATCGAATCGCTGACAGATTTTAAGCCCAACATTGCTTTTTTATGTCAACCAAATAATCCGGTAGGCAATCTGATCGACCACGATTTTCTGGAGAAAATCATGGATATCTGTGAGCAGCAGGAGACATTCCTGGTATTGGATATCTGCTTCCTTGGTTTTACCCATGATGATGAGAGGTGGTATTACAAGAAGCTGTCAACCCATCCACATCTGATCCTGGGCAGTGCCTTCACAAAACTCTACGCCATGCCTGGTATCCGTCTGGGTTATATGGCTATGGATAACTTCTATGACTTCGATGATATCGTGGACCAGCAGACCGAATGGAGCGTATCCGGTATCGCCCAGTGGGTAGGACAGAGGGTCCTTGAAGAAAGTGATTACGTAGAAGAGGGACGGAAGCTGGTAGATGAAGAGCGTGCTTATCTGACAGATCAGCTGACCCGCATGGGCTTTACAGTCTTTCCATCAGAAGCCAACTTTATCCTGGTTAAGGGTGACTGGCGTGTCGCCGACAGCCTCTATAAGAAAGAATATCTGGTCCGTAAGGCCTACAACTTCAAGGGTCTGGACAATGAATATTTCCGTATAGCTGTCAAGACTCATGAAGAAAATGAAGAATTGGTCTGGGCACTGCAGATCATTCAGGCAGATATGATCACCTTCCAGGAGATCGGACGTCAGGGTATCGATGATATGGTAGCCATTCGGGAAATGCATCGTGACCGTTTTGAAATGCCTGAGATCACAGATGACATTATGGGATTTGGAGTATAAATATGCATGAAGGTATGACGATCGGCGGCATTTCTTTTGATCATGTGCTGCCCTCAGATATTGAAAAAAACAGCTTTGCCATCATTGACAAAGAACTGAAAGAAAAGGGCATTCTGGTTCCGGAAGAACTGATTCCGGTGGTGTATCGGGTTATCCACACCACAGCCGACTTTGACTATGTCAATACATTGGCCTTTTCAGAGGATGTACTGGCTAAGGCAGATGAAGCTTTAAGAAATGGTGCTCACATCGTAACAGATACCACCATGGCTTATTCCGGTATAAACAAGCGTATCCTGGCCCAGTTTGGCGGGGAAGCTCATTGCTTTATCGCCGATCCCGAAGTGGCTAAAGAAGCCAAAGAGCGTGGCATGACCCGTTCTGCTGTCAGCATGGAGAAGGCCGCTGCCATGAATGTGCCACTGATCTTTGCTGTAGGCAATGCTCCCACAGCTCTGATCTCACTTTACGAAGAGATTCAGAAGGGCTTCCGCCCGGAACTGATCATCGGTGTGCCGGTAGGTTTCGTTAATGTGGTACCTTCCAAAGAATTAATTATGTCAACCGATGTTCCCTACATCATCAACCGGGGCAGAAAAGGCGGCAGTAATGTTGCAGCAGCCATTGTCAATGCCCTGATGTACAGAAATAAAAGATGAGTGCTATAAGAGAAGCCCTGCGTTGGGGCTACACCACAGGAAGCTGCGCAGCAGGAGCTGCCAAAGCAGCAGCAAGCATGTTGGTATCCGGAGAAATGGTGGATCACATTCGTCTGTTGACACCTAAGGGATATGATCTGACTTTGGAAGTTCACGACATCTCCACGGGAAATCAGGAAGTTAGCTGTGCTATCCGAAAAGACAGCGGTGACGACCCGGACGTAACCAACGGTTCACTGGTTTATGCCTCTGTAAAACGAATCTCTGAACCCGGTGTGCAGATCACAGGTGGTATAGGGGTTGGCGTCGTGACCAAGCCCGGTCTGGACCAGCCGGTAGGCAATCATGCCATCAACAGCACACCCAGACGGATGATTCGGGAAGCTGTAGAAGAGGTGACAGCCAATGACCATCACCAGGGTGGTTATCTGGTGACCATCTCCATTCCTGATGGGGTAGAACTGGCCAAGAAGACCTTTAATCCTAAGCTTGGTATCGAAGGTGGTATCTCTGTTCTTGGTACCACAGGTATTGTGGAGCCTATGAGCGACGAGGCACTGAAGGCCACCATAGAAGTAGAACTTAATGTAAAAGCGGCTGAGAAATCAGATATCGTGGTGATGGCTCCCGGCAATTACGGCAAGGCTTTCATGGAACAGACTTATGGTTTTTCGTTGGAAACAGCAGTCACCACATCAAACTTTATCGCTGAGTCTATGAAAATGGCAGCAGATCGAGGTTTCACTAAAGCCTTGTTCGTCGGTCATTGCGGCAAGCTGGTAAAAGTAGCCGGTGGTATTGAGAATACTCACTCCAAGTATGGTGACCATCGTATGGAGATCCTGACAGATATAGCCTGTCCTATGTTAGATGAGGATCAGGCAGCATCTCTTAAAGCTGAACTGGCAGAATGTATTGCCACCGATGATGCGGTGGCTATCCTGGATCGATATGGTATCCGACAGAAAGCCATGGATGAGATGGTCTTGCGGATCCGGCATTATCTGCAGCTTTTCTCAGGAGAAAAGATACATGTAGAAGTCGTAACATTTTCTAATGTTTACGGAGAATTAGGAAAAACAGCTCAGGCAGATGCCTGGTTAGATTTATTGACAGATAGAGAGGTATAAATATGGTACATTTCGTTGGTGCAGGTCCGGGTGCGGCCGATTTGATCACATTAAGAGGTAAGAATCTCCTCGAGAGCGCAGATATCGTTATTTATGCAGGCTCTCTGGTTAATCCGGCTTTGCTTGATTATTGTAAAGAAGGCTGCCTGATCCGAAACAGTGCAGAGATGACTCTGGAAGAAGTGCTGGATGTCATTCGTCAGGGCGAAAAAGAAGGCAAGACAACCGTTCGTCTTCACACAGGTGACCCCTGTCTCTATGGTGC
>JAGHUB010000212.1 GCA_018065025.1 Candidatus Equihabitans merdae | reverse complement strand
TGGCTTGAACAAAGTGAAAGCCAGCGTCTTTAGGCGCTGGCCGGTAACAAGGGCTTATAGCCCGTGAGCAAACCACCCGTTGGACGGGTGGTGTTGATTTTCAGTTATTTTGCCATCAAGAGATTTCATCATTCTGACCTTAAGCAGGCGTTAAGCCAAAGGAGTCAGTTTTGTTAATTGTTTGTTTATTTTACAAGAATATTTCTTGTGTGTTATAATTCCACTATATGGAGTTTAACAGGATGATATTTTCACAATATCATGCAATATATAGAGGTGCTTATGCAGTTAAAAATGATTAAGAACGTGAAGAGAATTGCCGCCGCAGCCTTAAGTGCTGTGATGGTTCTGTCATCATATACCATACCGGTTATGGCCGACACTCAGGAGATTCCTTCTTCACGTATCCAGGGACAGACACGTTATGATACAAGCCTTGCTATTTCCACCAGCCTGGTGGAAACAACAGCTGCTAACGGTGGGCTTTCAGGTATCGTTGTAGCATCAGGTGATACTTATCCGGATGCTCTGGCAGGCGATTACCTGGCATCTGTTTATGATGCGCCCATGGTCTTGACCAACGCTTCCAATTACTGGAACACTCTTCAGTATGCCAATCAGAACTTAGTCGAACAGGGCAATGTCTTCCTGCTTGGGGGTGTAAACAGCTTATCCAAGGATTTCGAAGATACGCTGGTTAAAGCCGGTTTTAATGTCGAACGTCTGGGTGGCCAGGATCGTTACGATACTAATCTTAAGATTCTTAAACGTGTCTATCAGGAAGGCAATGAACTCTTCGTCTGCACAGGCAAGAATTTTGCCGATTCACTGTCTGTTTCCAGTCTTGAGAAGCCCATTCTCCTGGTTGATAATGATGGCGGTCTGACTGAAGATCAGAAGAACTTCCTTGAAGGTGCCTGTGCCGGTCAGATCTATATCATCGGTGGTACAGGTGCTGTTTCTGAAGCTATCGAAGCAGAAATCAAAGAACTTGGCTATGAAGCCGACGGCCGTGTCTGTCGTCTGTATGGTTCTACCCGTTATGAGACTGCTAAAGTAGTTAATGACTACTTCTTTGGTGATACCTTTAGCACTGCTTATCTGGTCAGCGGCAACAATTTCCCGGACGGCCTTTCTGTAGGTCCTCTGGCCGCAGCCGAGCAGGCTCCCATTTTCCTGGTCAACGATGATGAGGCCAGAAATATCAGACAGTACATGCTGGATGCCGGTGTATCACAGGTCAATTTCATCGGTGGTACAGGTGCTATTTCTACAAAAGCTGAGAACATTATCACAGGTGCCTTTAACCTGGATTCCGTCCTGGCAAAGGCTGATGATATTACTAACAGCAATATTTCACCCAACCATCCCTACTACAATTACGTATTACAGTGCAACAGAGAGTGCGCAACAGCTCAGTTCAACAATCCCAATATCGGTCAGGATCTGGCTAACTGGGCTCGTCAGTGGGCAGGCGTTACACCTTATGTATCGGGTGGCTCCTCACTGACTGGCGGTGCAGACTGCCTGGGCTTTGTCAGAGCTGTCTATAGAGATTATGCAGGCATCAACCTCTTCTTTGAGAATTTTGACTGCCTTGGCATCCAGATCGGTGGTTATTACAATGTCAATGTCAGCGATCTGCGTCCCGGTGATATTCTCTATTATGAACCCTATCCCTATGCAGCCACATGGCATTATGCCCTGTATCTGGGTAATGGTGAGTGCATCAGTGCTTCCAGTCCCTCAGCCGGCACATGTATCCGTCCTTGGGACTACAGACCTATCTGCAAGGTCAGACGTATGTTCTGCTACGAACAGTAAAGGTGTCTGAAGAAGCATTAATCAATATAAGGAGATAAGGTCGATGAACGATTGTAAGATTCTGGTGGTAGACGATGAAGTCCGCATGCGTAAACTGGTCAAGGATTTCCTGATCCGTCAGGGTTATGATGTTATTGAGGCCGGTGATGGCGAACAGGCCCTGGATCTGTTCTTCGAGGACAAAGATATTGCCCTGGTTCTGTTGGATGTCATGATGCCCAAGCTGGATGGCTATGAAACCCTTAAAGAGATTCGTCAGTATTCTCAGGTTCCTGTCATTATGTTGACAGCGAAAACCGATGAGAAAGATGAACTGAAGGGCTTTGAACTTGGTGTTGACGAATACATCGCTAAACCCTTCTCACCCAAGATTCTGGTGGCCAGAGTCGATGCGGTTCTCAGACGAAGCGGTGTCACAGGAGACGCAGTGCTGGAAGTAGCCGGCATCAAGGTAGATAAGTCGGCTCATCAGGTCTTTATCGATGAGAAGCCGGTGGATCTTTCCTTCAAGGAATTCGAATTACTGGTTTACTTCCTTGAGAACAAAGGTATTGCCTTATCCAGATAAAAGATTCTCAACGCTGTCTGGAATTACGATTACTTCGGAGATGCTCGTACCATCGATACTCACGTAAAGAAGTTGCGCAGTAAGATGGGCAACAAAGGCGAACTGATCAAAACGGTCTGGGGTATAGGTTATAAGTTTGAAGCTGAAGAATAAACTGCAACTGAATACCATTAAGGCCCGGCTGATGCTTGTCATGCTGGGCCTTATTTTTGGTACATTTTTACTGCTTTTTGTGGCTTTCAGGATATTGCTGCCGCCTATTTATGAAGGGCATAAGATCAGTACACTGACCAATATCTATAAGAGCCTCAACGAACTGTCAGATACGTCTTCGGACTTTTCAGACGATATTGTGTCCTTGTCTTCGGGAAGCAATATGGAGATTCTGGTGACGGATAATGAGTTCCAGCCCATTAACTCCACATCCATGGACTCCACTTATATGTCAGCCCGCCTGTTTGGCTATTACACGGGTCTTTTTAATGAAGAGTACAAGGTACTGCGAACCAAAGATCAGTATCGTATTCAGACCAGTACCGACAAGGCCAGAGGATTGCGCGATCTGGAGATGTGGGGGCAGCTGGACAATGGCGGATGGTTTCTGGTGCGAACACCTGTTGAGGGTATCGAGGAAGCTGCTAAGATAGCCGATTCCCTGCTTCTGGCTGTTGGTGTCTTTGTTTTCATTATCGCCATAGCCATCATTATTATCACATCCGAACAGATATCCACACCCATCACCCAGCTGACGGCTTTGTCAAAGCGCATGGCAGCCCTGGATTTCAAGGCCCGTTACGATGGTCCTTCGGATACAGAAACCGGTATCCTCGGTGAGAATTTTAATAAAATGTCTTCCCAGTTGGAACAGACAATCTCAGATCTGAAAGTAGCCAATGTGGAATTACAGAAGGATAATGAGAAGAAGACCCGTACCGACGAGATGCGTCGAGAATTTCTGGGAAATGTTTCTCACGAGCTGAAGACTCCTATTGCTCTCATTATGGGCTATGCGGAAGGTCTTAAAGATAATGTGGCAGATGATCCGGAAAGCCGGGAATTCTATACAGAAGTTATCATTGATGAAGCCAACAAGATGGATGCCATGGTCAAGAAATTGCTGACACTGAATCAGCTGGAATTTGGCCAGGATCCCATCCGCATGGAACGGTTTAATCTGACGGCTCTGATTAAGGGCGTTGTGTCCAAGATGCAGCTGTCTATTAAAGAACATGAAGCTACAGTCAGCTTCCCTTATGATCATGAAATCTGGGCTTGGGGTGATGAGTTTAAGATAGAAGAGGTCGTTACTAACTATCTTTCAAATGCCCTGAATCACCTGGATGGTCAGCGTAAGATTGAAATCAGAACCATTGAAGAAGGCAAGCTGGTACGGACATCTGTCTTTAATACCGGTAAACCTATTCCTCAGGATGATCTCAGTCGTATCTGGGAGAAGTTTTATAAAGTGGATAAGGCCAGAACCCGTGAATACGGCGGACACGGTATCGGATTGAGTATCGTTAAAGCCATCATGGACGGCCATAATCAGAAGTGCGGTGTAACTAATTACAGTGACGGTGTGGCCTTCTTCTTCGACCTTGAAGCCTCACAACCCTTATGATAGAATTTGCGATATGATTACGATTATTGATTATGACGCCGGTAATATCCGAAGCGTCGAAAAGGCTATTAACAGTTTAGGTTACGATTGTGTCGTAACCAGAGATAAAGAGCTGATCCTGAATGCGGACCATGTTATCCTGCCCGGTGTCGGCAGTTTTGGTGATGCCATGGAGAAGCTGATCAGTTACGATCTGGTGGATGTGGTCCGTCAGGTCATCGAAGCGAACACACCTTTCCTGGGAATCTGTCTGGGGCAGCAGCTGCTCTTTGAAGACAGTGAAGAATCACCCGGCGTGAAGGGACTGGGTATCCTGAAGGGAAGTTGTCTCCGTTTTGATATGGATAAGGGACTTAAGGTTCCTCAGATTGGCTGGAACAGCCTCCATTTCCCCAATCAGGGACGTCTGTTTGAGGGCTTGTCTGAGGGTGACTATGTTTATTTTGTCCACACCTTCTATTGCCATGCTGAGGATCGCTCTGTGGTCACAGCTGAGGCTGAGTATGCCAACGTGGCTGATGCTTCTGTTGAAAAAGGAAATCTTTTTGCCTGTCAGTTCCACCCGGAGAAGTCCGGCAGGGTAGGTTTAAAGATTCTGTCTAATTTCCTGAAGGTGGAGAAGTAAACATATGCTGACAAAAAGAATTATTCCCTGTCTGGATGTAAATAATGGCCGTGTCGTCAAGGGCGTAAACTTTGTTAATCTCATTGACGCCGGTGACCCGGTAGAAGCCGGTAAGGCCTATGATGAGGCCGGTGCCGATGAACTGGTTTTCCTGGATATCACAGCTTCCAGTGATGGTCGTAATACCGTGGTAGATATGGTTGAGCGTGTAGCAGAAACCGTTTTCATTCCTTTTACCGTTGGCGGCGGAATTCGTACCGTTGATGATTTCAAGAAATTACTTCGTGCCGGTGCAGATAAGATTTCTGTCAACTCAGCAGCCATCGATCATCCTGAATTGATCTCAGAAGCAGCCGATAAGTTCGGTTCACAGTGTGTTGTAGTCGCTATCGATGCCAAGAAGAGAGCAGACGGCAGCGGCTGGAATATCTATAAGCATGGCGGCAGATTAGACTGTGGTATCGATGCTGTAGAGTGGGCCATCGAATGTGAGAAGAGAGGCTGCGGCGAGATTCTGCTGACATCTATGGATGGAGACGGCACCAAGGCCGGTTATGACATTGCCTTGACTCGTGCTATTTCCGATGCTGTGGGTATTCCCGTTATTGCTTCAGGCGGTGCAGGTACTTTGGAACATTTCCATGAGGCACTGACTGATGGTGGTGCAGATGCTGCTTTGGCTGCATCATTGTTCCATTTTAAAGAACTTGAAATCAAAGAAGTCAAAGCATATCTCAGAGAAAGAGGTGTATCGGTACGGCTATAAAAGGCGCATGGTGCGAAGCACTTAAACCGGAGTTTAGCAAACCTTATTACAGACAGCTGTATCAAAAGGTGCTGGAAGAGTACAAGACCCAGCTGATTTTTCCGCCCAGTGAAGATATTTTTAATGCCTTTGAATATACCCCTCTGGAAGAGGTCAAGGTTGTTATTCTGGGACAGGATCCTTATCACGGAGACGGTCAGGCCCATGGTCTGAGTTTCTCTGTGCGGCCGGGTATAAAAGTACCCCCTTCTCTGGTTAATATCTATAAAGAATTAAAAACAGATCTTAACTGCAGTATTCCCGACAATGGCGACCTTACCAAATGGGCCAAACAGGGCGTGCTGCTGCTCAATGCTGTTCTGACAGTTCGTGCCCATCAGGCCAATTCCCATAAGGGTATCGGTTGGGAGAATTTTACAGACGCAGCTATAAAGGTTTTGGCGGCTCAGGATCGCCCCATGGTTTTTATTCTGTGGGGAAGTTCCGCCAGATCTAAAAAATCATTGATCCACAATCCAAAACATAAGATTATCGAATCACCTCATCCCAGTCCCTTGTCGGCTTACAATGGTTTCTTCAACAGCCGACCCTTCTCAAGGACAAACCAGTATCTTGAGTCTTGCGGATTGACGCCTATCGACTGGCAGATCGACAATCTTAAGGAGTGAGAGATGTCAAACAAACATAATGTGATCAGGCAGGCCTCTTTCTTGATGGCAGCCACTATGATCTGTCGTGTGATCGGACTTCTGTATCGAAGTCCGCTTCATGCTGTTATGGGGGATATTGGCGACGGCTATTATTCCTTTGCTTACGAATGGTATAACATTATCCTCTTGATCGCTTCCTACAGCGTACCTATGGCTGTTTCCAAGGTCATGGCTGAACAGCTGGCAGTCAATCGATACAGAAATGCTCAGCGTATCTTTTATGCAGCCCTGGTCTATGTATTGGTAGTAGGCGGCATCGGTGCATTGCTTGCTTTCTTTGGTGCACCATATATGCTGTTCCGCACGCCCGGTGCTGTTCTTGCTCTGAGAGTTCTGGCTCCTACCATCCTTCTGTCAGGTATCTTAGGTGTCTTCAGAGGCTACTTCCAGGCCAGAAGCAATATGCAGCCCACCGCTGTTTCTCAGATCTTTGAGCAGATCATCAACGCCATCGTGTCTATCGGCGCGGCTTATCTTTTGACACGTCCTTATCTTGGCAATAAAGAAGCAACCGGTGTCTATGGTGCTGCCGGCGGTACCTTGGGTACCGGTGCCGGTGTTGTCACCGCTATGATTGTTGTAGGCTGGTTGTTTGTCCGCAACATGGGTAAGAACAGAGCCCAGGTAGCTGCAGACAAAGAGTCCAACATGGGTTTTGCTGACTGCTTTAAGACCATCCTTGGCATGGTAACCCCGGTTATCCTGGCAACTTGCGTTTACAACCTGATTGGTATCGTCAATCAGTTTGTATTCACCAATATGATGTCCTTCAAGGGTATGTCTGCCGAAGCCATCAGCTCAAGCTATGCGGTATATGGCTATCAATTTAAGCCTATTATCAACATTCCCATTGCCTTGGCATCAGCTACATCAACAGCCTTGATTCCCACCATTGCCTCATTGATGGCAGAGAAGAAGGATAAAGAAGCTTCAGGTAAGATCAACGAATCCATCAGCTTCATGTCCTTCCTGGCCATTCCTGCAGCGGTTGGTATTGCTGTTTTGTCACTGCCTATCATCCGTATCCTTTATCCGGGTTCTAATCAGGGTAAGGCTGCTTTGATGCTGACACTGGGTGCTGTATCTGTCTTGTTCTACTGCCTGTCCACTGTTACAAATGGTGTGCTGCAGGGTCTTGGCAAGCCCAAGCTTCCGGTGAGACATTCTCTGATCGCCCTGGCAGTAGATGTAGTCGTCGTAGTGGTAGGTTCCCTTTTAAACATGGACATTTTCTCAGTCCTGCTGGCAACTATCCTTTATGCCGTAACGGTGTCCCTGCTGAATTCTCATTCAGTTAAGAAGTATATCGACTACAAGCTGGATCTTAAGGAAGCCTATCTGAAGCCTCTGGCTGCTTCACTGATCATGGGACTTGTCTGCGGCGTACTTTATTGGGTACCCTACCTGCTTAAGTTGTCTTTCCTGAACAGATTCATGGGAAATGCCATCTGGACTATGATCGTGGTAGTCATCGGCGTCATCGTCTACTTCATCGCTTATCCTGTTGTGACAGGTAAGACAGAACGTGAACTGAAACGTATGCCTATGGGCACCAGACTGGTACAGGTATTGAAGCTGCTTCATATCAAAGTTAAACAATGAAGATCAATTATCAGAAAGAACTGGAAAAGATAATAAAGATGCATCAGGAGAGAGGCGAGACACCCCGCCTCTTTCTTCATAGTTGCTGTGCACCTTGCAGCTCCTATGTCCTGGAGTATCTATCGGAATATTTCTCGATAACAGATTATTATTACAATCCCAATATTACCGAGAGGTCAGAATTTGACAAAAGAAGCCAGGAGCTTCGTCGTTTGATAGAGGAGATGCCTTTGAAGAATCCTGTGACTTACGTGGAAGGGGCTTTTGAGC